>WBXJ01000054.1 GCA_008933045.1 Verrucomicrobiota bacterium | reverse complement strand
GGAGGAACAAAATTTTGGCACGAGATTCCCTTGTCCATACGGCTGAAGTTTCGCGATTTGAGTCAACAAATCCACGGTGAGACTGGAAAAGTTTACTGATGCATCCAGCCTCAATTTAGGGATAAAAACATCAGGTGTCGCAATGTCTTGCAGGAGTCGATTCAATCGATCGCGGAAGTCAACGATCCGCTCTGGAGCGATGGATAATCCCGCAGCCATTGGGTGACCGCCATGTGCAAGGAGGAGATCAGTGGAGTTACGCAATAACTCCGCGAGATCAACGCCATCGATGCTGCGACCCGAACCTCTCAACACCTGTCCATCACCCCCGAGGATAATCGCTGGGCGATGATACTCACGCACGATCCGCGAGGCCACAATCCCAAGCACTCCGAGGTGCCATTGCTCGTTCGCAGCCACGATGATGAAATCGCGAAGGGGATCAAATGCAGCGGCGATCGCACTCAGGGCCTCTTGAATGATTCCACGCTCCAACGCCTGACGCGCTTGGTTATGTTGTTGCAGGGCCTCGGCCAAGGGGCGTGCTGTCTCAATATCCTTGGCCGCTAATAAGTCGAATGCTTGAGTCGCATCTTCTAAGCGGCCCGCCGCATTGAGTCGAGGTGCAAGCTTGAACGCAACATCCTGAGACTCAATTTTCTCACCCAATGCGGCAATCTCTTTCAAGGCTAAAAGGCCGGGCCTAGGGCTGGAGTTCAACCGTTCCAAGCCGGCGGAAACCAAGGCTCGGTTTTCACCGATCAACGGAACTAGATCTGCAATGGAACCCACAGCAACCAGATCAAGTAATGGCTTCAGATCGTAAACAAACGCAGCTTCATCTCCCAATTCCCGAAGCCGCTTTAAAAGCGCATGAGCAAACTTAAACGCGAGTCCGGCGGAACATAAATTGAGGAATGGATTTGCTGTCGCAGGTCCGACATGAGGGTTTATGAACGCACAGGCATTGGGAAGCGTCGGCCCCAGTTGATGGTGATCAAGAATAACCACATCCACACCCGCACGTTGCAAGTCCTCCACGACATCGCATGCCGTGGTGCCGCAATCCACAGCGAAAATCAGGCGAGTGGGATACCGATCAAGGCACTTTCTAACGCCCCCTTTGGAGAGACCGTAACCTTCCTCCAATCGATGAGGTAAAAAGACCTGTGCCTTCCAATTCAAATCACAAAGAAATTGGTTCAAGATTGCGGCGGCAGTAATTCCGTCAGCATCATAATCACCAAAAATAACGACCGGTTCAGCTGCAGCGCGTGCTTGAAGTAAACGAGAAACTCCCGCCTCCATTCCCGGAAGCAGAAAAGGATCAGCCAGTGATTTTAACCGAGGGTTGAGAAAACCACGAATCGAATCGGCATCCTGAAATCCTCGGTTCAACAGGCACTGAACCAAGACCTCGGGAATTACGAGTGTCGCCGACAATTGCCCAAGAACCTCGCCCGCAACAGGTGGGAGTATCCAACGGCTAGGCCCAGGTGTGAATGGATTGCGCAATTCTTTAAATCGTTGAAGGCTTCAATGCAAAGAGCCGAAAAATAAACTCAACACAAGTCGGCTCTCTCGATCCTATGCGAAGAAACACTTTCATGTTGATTGGTTGCGGCCCTTATAGCGACGGTCCGTGATTATTGACGTCACCACGGAAATTAAAATGATACCACTCACAATCCCCAACGAAAGCATCGTGGAAACATGAATCCAAGAGGAAGTCAGCATCTTCAAACCAATAAAACAAAGCACGACAGAAAGTCCTACTTTTAAGTGTCGGAAAAAACCGATGGCACCGGCGAGGACGAAGTAAAGCGAGCGGAGGCCAAGAATCGCAAAGACGTTGGACGTGAAAACAATGAACGGTTTTTGTGTCACAGCAAAAATTGCTGGAATCGAATCTAGGGCGAAAACCACATCAGTCGTCTCAACAGTGATCAGCACGAGAGCGAGAGGAGTGAGTATCCGGCGACCGTTTTGAGAAATAGTAAATCGGGAGTCATGAAAATCGGCACTTACAGGAAAAAACTTTCGAGTGAAACGAATCAGTAGGTTTTTCTCAGGATCAACTTTGTCGTCCGATGCAAAGGCCATTTTAATGCCGGTGATCAGAATCAAGGCACCAAACAAGTGGAGCATCCACGGAAAATATTGGATCAACTCAGATCCCGACCAAATGATTGCACCGCGCATCACCAATGCTCCTAGAATCCCCCAAAACAGCACCCGATGCTGGAACCGCAATGGCACACCAAAGTAATTAAAAATCAGGGCAATGACGAAAACGTTATCCATGGAAAGGGATAACTCGATGATGTAGCCCGTGATGAATTCTGCCGATTCCTCCGCCCGCCAATTGGGTAAAAAGGTAGGGGCAATCAGAGTGCCAAACAGAAAAGCTAGGATCACCCAGAGCGTTGTCCAAGCTAGAGCCTCGCGCAACTTAACCTCGTGCGTCCGGCGGTGAAAGACGCCGAGATCGAGAGCAAGAAAAAACAAAATGCAACCGAGAAAAACAAGCCAATAAACAGGACCGATCTCTATTGGTGCAGGCATTTTGTTCTGAGTCCTACTTAACTACCCCCGCTCCCGAACTAGTATTCGGCAGGATAACGCGTGATTACGTCACCCTGCCGACAAAAGTGTTAGATGGCTTTGGCCACCTGCGAAGGGTCAAGATCGGCGCGAGCCATGGTTGTCAGAGGACGTTGCCCTTTATGCCACCAGAGCACCAGTGCGCTAGCAATATAAATCGAGGAATAAGTGCCCGTGACGATTCCGATGAGGAATGTGAAGGCAAAATCATTGATTCCTCCACCCCCGAATATAAAGAGAGCAGACGTCGCTAAGAACACCGTTCCGGAGGTGATCAGTGTACGGCTGAGTGTTTGATTCAACGCTTGGTTAATAATGTCCTTGAACGATCCGCGAATTCCAAGCTTCAGATCTTCTCGGATACGATCAAAAATCACGATGGTATCGTTAATGGAGAAGCCGATAATCGTTAGAATTGCCGCGACAACCGGGGCGTTGAATTCGCGACCTGACAAACAGTAACACCCGATCGTCATTAAAACGTCGTGAATCACGGCCAAAACCGCACCCACAGCGAAGGAGAATTCATAGCGAAAAGCCACGTAAACTAAGATACCAAACAGCGAGAGTAGGCTGGCAATAATCGCTGCCTTCTGGATTTCTGCGCCCACGCTCGCCCCGACCTTGTCCAATCCAGCTCGCGTAAATTTCGACTGGGGAAACGCTTGTTGCAACGCTTTCTCGACCTTATCTCCAGTGCCAAACTCTGATGTGATACGTAACGTGTCAGGGCCTCCGGAGAAATCCGGTTGATACTGGGGCACCGGCTCCGTTAATCCCGCCTTTTTCAGAGTTTCAACTAATAGAGTTTGATCCACTTTTTGCACATACCCTAGCGTCAAGCTGTCGCCACCACGGAAATCCACGCCGAGGAGCTTTTCTCCCCTTGCAAAAATGCCGTAAGAAATACCAATCAGGATCACAGCCCAAGTTACAATGAAAGCCGGTTTAGCGATTTTCATGAAATCGATATTCGTTGCTCGAATCATGTGCAGCATCGGCAATGCCTTGATGAGATCGCGCTTCAAGAGGAAATCAAAAATCAAGCGCGTCACAACCAATGCCGTAAACAAGCTTGCAGAAACACCGATCGTCAGCGTGATACCAAAGCCGCGAATTGAACCCGTTCCCATGAAAATGAGAATAATTGAAGAAATTAACGTTGTGACGTGAGAATCGAAAATCGTACTAAACGCCCGATCGTAGCCCGCAGAAATCGCCCCGCGTAGAGATTTTCCTTTCTTCGACTCCTCTCGAATACGCTCAAAGATCAGCACGTTCGCGTCCACCGACATACCAATAGTCAGGACGATACCCGCAATACCGGGCAGTGTTAGCGTAGTTCCCACCGAACACATGACACCCAAGAGGATCACGATATTTAGGATCAACGCCGCATCCGCAACCAGACCAGCCAGCATGTAGTAAACGATCATGAAAGCGGCAACCGCGATCGTACCGTAGACCGCGGCCTTGATACCACTGTCCACCGCTGCTTTGCCCAAGGACGCCTCAACGCCTCGTTCTTCCATGATTTTTACTGGAGCCTCCAAAGGATTGGAGAGGACGTTTTGAAGTTCAAAAGCTTCCTTCAAGTCGAAATCACCTGAGATCGAAGCACTGCCACCATTGATAGGTTCGTTAATGTTTGGTGCGGAATAAAGTTCGCCGTCCAAAACGATTCCTAATTGATGCCCGACATGTTCCTTCGTTACCTCGGCAAACAGTCTGGCTCCTTCTGAATTAAAATTGAGACCAATGGTAGGACGATTGGACACAGGATCGCGGCTCACATACGCTTTTTCGACAAACTTACCTGTTAGTCCACGTTCGGGCTTCTTCTTCACTAGAACCAGCCGCACGATTTCGGGGCCAGTTCCGCGCTTTTGCTTGATACTCAGCTTCTCATAGCCGGGTGCTCCGAGTCCCTGAGAGATCAAGTTGTCGCTTTCCGAGTGAACCATTCTGAATTCTAGAAAAGCTGCTTTTTGTAAGGTGTTCCGAACCGCATCCTTGTCGGATTCAGAGAGACCCGGCATTTGAATTAAGATTTTGTTATTGCCGACGGGTTGGATTAACGGCTCGGAAACCCCGAACTTATCCACGCGTTTGCGTAACACTTCGACGGCTTGTTCGAGAGCGCGTTGCTGAGTATCCTCCGCAGTAATGCGGGTTAGATTCGTGTCGCTGAGAACTTTCGTTGTATCAACACCCACTAGAAACGAACTGCCACCTTGCAAATCAAGCCCGAGCTTGATTTTGCCCGCTGCGTCCTGTTGCAACCGATTCAGAACAAACTTCGTGGGGTCGGTTTGATTCAGCACCTTGATGCCCGGGAAGTAGCGCGTGATGTCGTTGGTGCCGATGGCTTGACGCAGGTTACGAAAACTGCTCGCAGGCCGTTCTTTTTGTAACGCCTCGGCAGTCGCTAAAATAGTATTGTAGTTTGTGTCGCGGCTGACCGATTTGCCTTTGAACTCTTGCAGCAAATCACGACCCGTCGGAGGATATAATTCAAAAAGTGACCACGCGACAACGAGGACAACGATCAACAATCTCCAAGTGTTATTTCGATTCATGGCAAAACAGGATCAGGATTCGACAGACGGTGATGAGTCTTGAGTAACCTCAACAATGGCGCTTTTGAGTACTTCAAGTTTGGTCTCGAGTGATCTGAGCGAAATGGATTTCTCTTTGACAGTTAAGACAGTGCCAATGATTCCACTGGAGGTGACCACCCGATCGCCAGCTTTCAAATTCTTCATCAACAGGGCCTGTTGCTTTGATTTTTTCTGTTGAGGCCGAAAGATCAGAAAATACATGACCAACCCCATGAACACGAACGTGCCCACCATTTGGAGCATTTGTGCCTTGGGATCCGGTTGGGTTCCCGGGGCGGTCGAAGGCGCTAAGGCCAACAAAGTTGTCAAACCAGCAGTAGACATAAGGTTTAGTTAAAGACGTGGAGATTAGACACCGCGCGGGTTTTGGCAAGCTTTAGGATTAGCAAAATGCACAAAAACTCGCAGAACCAAAAATTGACCCCAAGAATCATCACTTCGGGTCAGGAATGATTTCACCCAGCAGAATCAGTTTACGGCGAGCCAATGACTCGCCTCCCTTCGCTGATTGTCGGAAGTGTTCAAGTGCTTTTTCCCGATCTGCCTCCACCCCATCGCCTTTGAGATAACGCAAACCAATGTCATACAGTGCCCTCGCGTCACCGAGTTTTGCACGTTCCGTCTGACGTTCGAGCACGTTTTGTTGAATGCGTTTTTTCTCTGCCTCTACCTTCTTCGCATCTACTTGAGGAGGGAGAATTCGGACGATTACAAAGTTGGTCTTGATGATGACCGTCGGAGGGGAACCGTTTGTTTGAACCACGGGTTGTGGATTCACGATCGTGGGTTTGGTAACATTGGTTCCGCTTCGACTCTCGGGAGGCCGAACAGTAGTAACCGTCGCAGGGGCCGGTGGAGTCTGTGCCTTCAATCCATCACTCTTCCGAACCTGCGACAGGCACAGGCACAGAATCAAAACTGCTCCGTAACTGAGGTTAGAATGGAACATTGATACAACCTCAACCCGTCCTCGCGAGTTGTCAACGGCTTTGCAACTGGCTCCGATACAGCGCGAACGCGGGCCGGTCAACCGCAAGGGATTCAATGAGAGCCTCTAGCCCGACGAGTGTTGTTAACGGCCATTCTGATCGTGCTAAGCTCATCGCTTGAACCGCGATGCCGCCGTCTTCGTTTTGAGCAATCTGCTTCAGCGAATCCAAGGTTTGTTTGGAGGATCGTAGCAGGAGTCGTGCGGTTTCACGCGGTGTCGTGAATTTGCCATCCCCATCAGCGTCGATCCAAACGGGGTTCGTTGCTGCTAAGGTATAGTCTGCATAAGTGTTCCAAGATTCATCTTTGATGCCGTCACCTAGGGCAATGCAGACTAGATGAGAGTCGTGCCTCGGCTTGGTGATTTTGAAGGAGAGCCACTCATCCGTTGCTTGGCCAAATTTCGACTGGACGAGTTTTTCTGCAACTAACTGACCGTTCATAAAAACCAACGCCCTGCGGGGAGTAATCCACGCCGGAGATGCCACCCTAAATCGAACCTGCATTGGCTTGGTGCCTGATGCAATGTCACCCGGACCAAATTGGCCATCAACGATGACTTCTGAGAATAGCCCTAGACTAATACTGGTCCGCCCCTGCTGAAAATTCCGGATCATTTCGTCGCTATCAATCCGAGTCGGATCATCCGTAGAAGACCGGACGTAGGTGCGCCCCTGCCCTACTGGATCACTAACGGTGTGAGAATCCGAGGATCCGATGGCCTTGATCATCTCGCCGTGGTTCAGCAGCGCGAACCAATCTCGAAACAACAGCAACGGATCTTTTTGTAAACTGGTCGAGTTTGCTATTTCAAATCCATCCACGGGGATCGGGACGTTTCCTGTCCGATCACCCGAAGCCTGATTAAACTGAACGTGAGTTAAAGGATTTTCTTTCGGGTTAGGCCAGCGCGGGTGATTAAAAATGATCACTTTAGCACCGTGGCTACGGATGTCGGCTGCTAGTTTGACCCAGTTGGTTTCCTTATGATTCGGAATTGGTTCCTTCGGAGATAATGGAAACGCATTAAAATGACCATTTTTCGTGGTCACTTCATTGCCCGTGATCGGAGTAAAATAGTTGTTTAAGCCGAGTTTCTGCTGCTCAGGTTGATAGTCAGTGTGATGGTTATGGTCGGTAGAAATTGCCAACTCTACCCCTTCCGCAGCGATGGTCACCATGCGTTCCGGTACCGTCGAATCCCCGTGGCCACTGAAGGTGAAGGTGTGAATATGGGTGTCACTGGCGATGAAGCCTTTGGTATCAACCTCACGTCGCAACTGCAAAACCACCTCGGATTTTTTACTCTCGCCGACTTCGCAAACTACTTCTGCGCGACTCCATTCCATTCCTCGCGTGGCAACAATTGTGTAACTTCCTGCAGGCACAGAAAATTCCGCCTCGCCCGTCGCGGTGTAAACTAAACCCGAGCGCACCGCGAGAGTCGCCTGAGTTGCCTCGAAAATATCAACGAGTTTTTTACCGCTTCCCAACACCGTCAGGCGTGTAGGCAGTAGTTCCTTATTCTGCGCCTCTCGCACCGTTACATGGATCCGCCCCAAACGAAGCACTTTTCCAAGTGGCTGGTCAAAATATTGGATATCACCAACCGAGATATCGTCGGTAGGCGAGCGTGAAATAATCGAGAGAAGATTCGTTCCGTCTCGGAGTAGATTGGGTGGGATTGAATAGTAAAACTTCCGAAGGGCCGACTCACGCTTGAGTTGTGCCACCGTTTTTCCGTTCAATACCAAATCCCATTTCCCATCGATATCTCGGTGCTTAATCGACAGAATCGTCTCCCTAGTCTGAGCCTTCGCCTCGAACGGAAGATCCAATCGAATCCCTTCAGGTTGGCTGTTCGCTTCTTTCCAGGTGGTAACGATGCTATCCCCGAGGTGATGGTAACGCGCATCAATCACCTGCCCGACAGGCTCAACAGCCAACAGGCTCGCGTGCATGCCGTACAGGACGACCAATACCGCCAACAAAGATCGAAACATAACAGGTTAAATTATTTTTTCAGGAGACCACGTTCTGACAACCAGAATAGACAATCTTTAGTCCAAGCGTGGCCATTGGCTAACCCGATTCCGTGACGACCCTTTTCATAAATATGCAGATCAAACGGCACACTCTTAGCTCGTAAAGCAGCAGCAAAATTTAACGAGTTCTCAACCGGCACTGCGGTATCTTCGACGGTATGCCAAAGAAACACTGGAGGTGTTTTCGAGGTCACCTGCAGCTCATTGGAAAGTAAATCCACGAGATGTTGTGGCGCATTCGGCCCGAGCAAATTATTTCGGGATCCTTGATGGGTATGCGTGCTCATCGTAATGACGGCGTAACAAAGAATTCCAAAATCGGGCCGGGAACTCTGCTTTTCGGTCAAGTCAGGCGAATCGGGCAGACCTCCATCAAAATGGGTCAGTAACGTTGATGCCAGATGCCCGCCCGCCGACGATCCCATGATACCGACTCGCTGTGCATTAACTTTCCATTCGGCAGATCGGGAACGCACGATACGCACAGCGCGTGCTGCATCCCCCAACATAATCGGATGTCGGTACCCATGGGAACCGAGTCGGTATTTGAGAACAAACGCATGCACCCCTGCCTCGTTGAGCCAGAGGGCGTAGTCTTTTCCCTCATGCCCCGCAAGACCTCCGTAACCGCCGCCCGGACAAATCACCACCGCCGTTCCATTCGCCTTCGTTGGATCAGCTAGATAAGGCGTCAACGTAGGTTTGTCCTGATCCTTCTCCCCAAGAGCACCCGGCGCACCCTCAGACCAGAGTAGAATTGGAGCGAGCGGAGTGACGTCCTGTGCACGAAGATTGGGTGCCATGGTGATGAGAAGGATGAGGACGATACATTTTAATAAACTCATGATGTTGTTTGGTAGGATGGAGACTAGAAAAACGAAGGAAAGCTGAAATTATTCCGAACCAGCCCGCGTCGTTTCTCGGCCGATGATTGTTGGTTAGATGACAGCGGTTTTAAACTCGTGGGTTAGGGTTCTTGAAGGAGTTCAGGAGATGATAATAATGAACAATCACCGCTGAGATGAGAAAGAGCAGGAGGTAATAGATTTTGAAAGCCATCTCATTCCACTGAGTATACGGAGAGCTCACCAATTGGCCCAAGATATTTTGGACGATCAACACGAGCCAAACGAGTGCGTAGGCTCGAGGAAATAAATCTCCTTGATCCTGCTCAGAACGAGGTTTCCGTTTGAGATTTATCGCGAGCACCACTAAGGCGATAATCATCAGCGGACCAAATACAATCCAGAGAATGCGACTCCAATAAACCTCGTTCCCGATATGAATGTTGATCCATCCTTTTAAGCCGCTGCGGATCGAGACTCCTAAACCGAGGATCAATCCCGCATAGGCACCAAATTTTTCCCAAGTTGAATCGCATTGAGTGGACACTCGCGCAGGCAAATCGCTGGGATGACGTCGTTGATTCACGATGTAATAAGCAACACCGAGTGCAATGCCGATGCTGATGCCCCCGCAAGATTCCCAGCAACGCCACCAATTAAAATTAGCCCCCGGCCAGACGTCGGGAGCCCACTTCCAATTTTGGCAGATCGCCCAGCCCAGACCATTCAACAACCCGACAGTAAGGATCAGTATCACGTTTCTGGAATGTCGTCGGGCGACTTCAAAAGCTAAAAATCCGAGATAAAAACCCATATGCATCACGGCCTCACGAGTGTCGTTGACCAAACGCCCTAATGTTGGGTTCGCCGAAAGGTTCCCGTATTTAGACGCCATCGTGTCGTACAATGGTAGGAATAAGCTGGGAGAATTCTCAAAAAGCCATCGCGCAAAAAAGCCTGCCCCCAGACCACAAGCGATGCGTAGAACCCAATCGCGAACTCCAAGTTTTTGGCGGTCACTACACCAAGCAAGAAGGCACGCACCTAGACCCGCCCAAGGCACTCCCGCGATAAAAAGCCAAATAAAACCGTAGGATCGAGCGATGGGTTCAAACGCGCCTTGAGCATAGTTTGTATAGACGCGGTTCGAGAAGAAATGAGGCCATTGCATCCACCCACGGTCACCAGCATAAGCGATTCCAACGGTGAGTGCCAAAATAACCCATCCCGACGAATAAGGTCGTGACTGTCGTCCGCTCCGATCACGGGCAATAAACCACCACGCCGTTCCCCAGGTCACTCCAGCGAAAGTGCACCCCAGCCACCCTCCATATCCAGAGGAGCCACGCACCGCCCAGGTCATGCCCCCTAGGACAGCGAACAACAAGCAGGGAAGAATTAAGTCGTTCGTTAAGTCGCGTCTGGAAGTGGTCATCCTGATGGGTGATTTAATTGAACAGAGGACTTTGGTTTAGGCTAGAATTTTCTGGATAACTTCGCCGTGATCACGATCCAATCGTTTTCGCCCCGGCACTTCTAATCGTCGCGAATCCAGACCCATCTGATGGAGAGTAGTCGCGTGAATATCCGTTACAAAGTGACGATCCTGCACCGCATTGAACCCAAGCTCGTCCGTCGCTCCATGCTGAACACCACCTTTGACGCCGCCCCCTGCCATCCACGCACTAAAACCCTGCGGATGATGATCGCGACCCGTCCCTTCAGCACCCGGCGAGCGACCAAATTCGGTCCCAAAAACAACTAATGTATCTTTCAACAACCCCCGTTGCTTAAGGTCTTTGAGCAAACCGGCGATAGGTTGATCCACCTGCGTTGAAAGATTGGTGTGATTGGTTTTAATGTCGCTGTGGGCATCCCAAGCCCCACCCCCTCCGCCGCCATGAAAAATCTGCACAAAACGCACACCACGTTCCACGAGTCGTCTTGCCACAAGACACTGCTCACCGAAGACTTTGGTTTCCGCCGTATCGAGCCCGTAAAGTTTGCGGATATGTTCAGGTTCCTTTGCCAACTCCAATGTTTCTGGAACGCTCGCCTGCATCTGGAATGCGAGCTCATAGGACTTGATTCTTGCCCTTAGATTTTGATCATCTGGATAATCAATTCCCGACAAATGGTTGAGCTTTCCCAAGAGACTCAAGTTTTGAGTCTGCTCCTCCAGCGTGATTAAATCTGCCGGCGGTTTGATGAACGGCAGCGGATTCTTGGGGTCGGTGTTCAACCGCACCCCGCCATGTTCAGGCCCTAGGTAAGAAGCACCGTAGGTAAATGTTCCGCCACAACAATCGCCGGTCGGGGCACCAATCACGACATACTCAGGCAAATTCTCATTCATCGAGCCTAACCCATAACAGGCCCACGACCCCAAAGTGGGGTGCTCTAATTCACGAGGGTGTCGTCCTGTTTGCCACGTTAATTGCGCGCCGTGATCATTATGAATTGTCCAAAGCGATCTGATTACCGCGATATCATCCGCGCACTCGCCAATGTTCTTGAACCAATCACCCACCACTAGCCCACATTCCCCATAGGGCTTGTAACCTGTTTGAAGCGGCATGATAGTTTTGCGATTACCATGCGCAGGATTCGCTCCAATGACATTTTTTCCCTCACCACTCACCACGGAAGCGTAGGGAGTTTCGGCAATCGATTTGCCAGCGTATTTGTTCAGCTCCGGTTTGACATCGAAACTTTCCAAGTGGCTCACCCCACCGCAAAGAAAAATCCAAATAACCGATTTCGCCTTAGGCGAGAAATGAGTTTTACCATCAGGCAACTGCCACGCGCCGTCATGATCCTCAGCCCGGAGGTTCCCATCCTTGAACAACAGGGAGCTAAGTGCCAGCCCAGTAAAACCCATGCCAGTATCGGCAAGAAAACTCCGCCGAGAAACTCCGGCGCATCGTGAATTGTCGTCGTGGGCCATAGATTATCTTACTGTAACAAAATCATTGTGGTTGAGCAGCACGAGCATGAGGTTTTCCGCGGGACGGGATGACTCGCGGGGCTGATTTGAGTTAGCGACCGGTGAGGCCATCAGAAATTTGAGGCAAGCTTGCAACTCAGGTTCACTCGGAACCCGTGCCAAGATCCGTTTAAAGGCCAGTCTTACAAAAGCGGTTTCATCGCCATTGCATTCCTTACCCACTATCTTTGCGAGATGCTTCGCCTGACGATGTGGCAAATCGCTGTTCGACATTGCTAACGCTTGTTGCGGCATCACACTGGGATGTCGCTCATAACATTCAGTGACACTGGCACCATCAAAAATTTGCAAAAACTCCGCCTGCTTTTCAGCAGCGTGCCGCAGGTAGATTGACCGACGGACAGAAGTCATCGCTAAGGTGTGGTCGATGTCGGGCCCTCCCTGAATCGGATCAAGCGTCCCCGCTACCGATAACAAATTGTCCCGCACCACCTCAGCCTCCAGACGACGAGAATTCATCCGCCAAAGATAAACATTGTCGGGATCCAACTTCAGTGCAGCACTCTCGGGTGTGGAGGCCATGCGATACGCTGCACTGGTCAGCATCAATCGGTGCATCGCCTTCATACTCCAACCCTGAGAAATAAACTCCGCCGCTAGCCAATCAAGTAACTGTGGGTGCGTCGGAGTACGGCCATTTCTTCCAAAATCGGAAGGGCTCCCCACCAACCCTCGACCGAAGTGATGTTGCCAAAGGTGATTGACCGCCACTCGTGCGGTGAGAGGGTTGCTGGGGTGAGTCACCCATCTCGCAAAGGCCAACCGTCGTCCCGTGCTCGTGGATGCGTAGCTCTCGGCACCCCGAGGCTTGTACGTCGCATCTCGAGGCTTTGAAACCGCAGTCAATGCCTCCGCCAACTGAGTGGTGGCCTCCGTCGATTTCTTTCCCAAATCCGCAAAAGTGTTCGCTGCCTTCTGCACCAGTTCACGCGACGCTTTGTCATCTACCGGTGCTTTGAGCGCGATTGCAGCAGCCTCCTCAGCTTTTTTCT
>WBXJ01000053.1 GCA_008933045.1 Verrucomicrobiota bacterium | reverse complement strand
TGAATTCTTCGTCGAGGAAAGCTTCGCCTTGGACTGGATGTTCCCGCATCTCTCACCCTTTGGCATCATCATGAAAATCAATCGTGAACCGCTGGTTGAGATCACGCAGGACATGGTCAAAAAAGATCACGATTTCTGGGCTCAATACTCTGATCGTTTGATTGGTAACTGGATGACCTATGAAACTTCGGTTCAAGAAATTTGCGCATTTGCTCAGAAAACTTACCTGCAACGTGATTTAACTGGTTTTAAGGGAGACCCCAAGTTCGTGCGCGATGATAACGCTCAGAAGGCATTTTCTAAGCTCCGTTCCGCGCAAGGAGGACTTTACTTTTGGCGCGTCAGCAACACTAAAAACGTCGCTGAAAATCAACGCATGCTCAAGGAGGCAGAGTTCGCGTTAAGTCAATCGTTTGCGTTCTGTCCCTTCAGTCCCGAAGCGGTTTATAAGTATGTCAACCTCCTCGTAAATCTGAACCGTGCAGGCGATGCCGAACTAGTGGCGCGAACCTGCCTGATGTTTGACCCTGAAAGCCAGAGCATCGCTCAATTGGCCGACCAACTCAAAGGCATCCGTGACCATCAGGTGGGTGCTCAAAATGCATCGACTCAATTGGCCGGATTGGAGCAACAATATCAAGCCAACCCCACCAATCTCGAAGTGGTCTTCAAACTCGCCTCCGCCTACGTTCAATTGAAACAGACGAACCAAGCTCTCAAAATCTTTGATCAATTGGTTCAAATGCCAACTGCGGACGCGCGCATGCTGCTCTCCGTGGCCCAAGCCTATTCTCAATTGCAGCACATGCCCGGACTCGAAATGTCCCTCGGTCGAATCGTAAAAATCATGCCCGACAATCCGGAAGCTTGGTTCGATTACGCTCGGGCTCAAGTGATGATCAACAATCCGACTGAAGCATTAAAATCTTTGGGAAGAGCAATCAGTTTGAGCCAGGTTCGGCTGCTAACACAGCCAACGGCAAAAAACCTCCTCCAAGAAGCATTAGCTGATCCCACCTTTGTAAACCTACGCAACTTGCCCGAGTTTAAAAACCTTGTGACTCCCCAATAGCAACCTCCTGTTTTGTCTATGCGCCCAGCCTCACTCAAATTCCTGGAAACGTTAGTGAACACTCCCAGCCCCTCGGGCCATGAAGCACGAGGTCAACGCGTGTGGATTGATTACGTGCAGCCTTACGCGGATGAGGTCGAGAGTGATGCTTACGGCAATGTGGTAGCTTGGTTGAATAAAGGCTGTGGCGGCCCTCGCCTGATGTTCGCTGCCCATGCGGATGAAATCGGGATGGTCGTCAATTACATCGATGCTGACGGTTTCATCTATGTGCGACGATTAGGTGGAATCGATGCGGCCATCACCAAGGCCCAGCGCGTCCACCTGCATTCCTCCAACGGCCTAGTCAAAGGCGTTGTTGGAAATGTGGCTCCTCACCTCACCAAACAAGAAGGTGATCGTAAGGCTCCTAAGATTGAGGATCTGTTTATTGATATCGGCGTTTCTTCAAAAAAAGAGGCCGAACGACTCATACGAATCGGGGACCCCATCACACTCGCCGATCAGTTTGAGTTGTTGCGCGGTGACCTCGCGGTGGCAAGGGCGTTCGACAATCGGATCGGCACCTTCGCCGTGGCCGAAACACTCCGATTACTTTCACCTCAAGCTAAAAAACTCAAAGTGGAAATCTGCGCTGTGTCCAATATCATGGAGGAAGTGGGTTTGCTCGGAGCTAGGCAAATCGCATACGCCCTGAAGCCCGACGTTGCTCTCGTGGTAGATGTCACCCATGCCACCGACTATCCCACAGTGAGCAAAATCCAACACGGCGATATCAAATTGGGCCAAGGCCCAGCCATCACACATGGAGGGTGCAACCATCCAGAAGTTGTCCGACGCCTTGAAAAATTGGCCGAATCCGCCAAGATTCCCCTTCAACATGAAGCCATGTCCGCCACGAGCGGTACGGATACCGATGTCATCTTCTGGACCCGTGGGGGGATTCCAAGCGCGTTGATCAGCCTCCCTAACCGTTACATGCATTCCCCCGTCGAGATGGTCAACCTTCACGACCTCCAACAAATCTCGGAGCTGATGTGCGCGTTCGCTCTCTCCATGAAAAATGGCGAACAGTTCAAAGTCAAAATCTGACGATGAGCAAAGCAGTCACCGCGATTTGTTTTGCAGAAGGTGAATCGGCTTTAGGACCCATTCTCGTCGCCAGTACCCTGACCGGCATTTGCTACATCGCTTTGGATAATAATCGAGGCCAAATGGTTCATGCCCTGAAGAAGGGGTTTCCAAACTCGACACTAATTTACGGAGGCGAACGGATCAAAAGGGAGCTAGCTCAAGTGATTAACTTCATCGCTTCGCCTCACCCCGGGTTTAATCAGGCACTCGATGCGCGCGGGACGCCATTTCAGCTATACGCCTGGGCACTGCTCAGGAAGATCCCGCTGGGCCAAACTGCGAGTTACACGCAAATCGCAAACGCAATGAATTCACCTCAATCCGTGCGTGCAGTAGCCGGTGCCTGCGCTGCAAACACCATCGCTCTCTCGATTCCCTGTCACCGCATCGTTTGCAAAAACGGACAAATCTCAGGGTATCGCTGGGGTGTTGAGCGCAAGGTTGATCTGCTAGAAAGAGAGCAAGCCGCGCTACAAGGACATCACTAACTCAGAATTGTGTCCTCAACTTATCCCATTGTCGTCCACGACCTGAGTCAAAAAAAAAAATTGAAAGCGCCTTGACAATGGCTGCAAGTTGAGCGATATCAACCTGACAAATTCGCATCGCTGTCACGATGCGAAAATTTTGAGTGGAATTTGTTATGGATCCTTTAAGGTCTGATTCGGAGTTTTGGCATGATTAAGGTGCAAAATTTGACGAAAGCGTTCGGGACGAAGCTGGCCGTCAACGGTGTCTCGTTTTCGGTCGAACGTGGTGAAGTGCTTGGGTTTCTGGGACCAAATGGTGCCGGTAAATCCACTAGCATGCGCATGATCACCGGATTCATCCCGCCCACCTCCGGCTCTGTCACTGTCGGCGGACACGATATCGTAGAGAACCCCATTCCGGCGAAGCGGCTCATGGGTTATCTGCCAGAAAACGCTCCCTCCTACCACGACATGACGGTGCACGGTTTCTTGGCGTTCGCCGCTGAATTACGGGGCCTTCAGGGGGACGCTCGAAAGCGCGCGGTCAATCGGGCTGTTGAAATGTGCTTTCTGGAGGGAGTTCTCCATCAAAGCATCGAGACTCTCTCCAAAGGGTTTCGCCATCGCACCTGCTTCGCCCAATCCATTATCCATGATCCGGATGTGTTAATTTTGGACGAGCCGACCGATGGTTTGGATCCCAACCAGAAACACGAAATACGCACGCTGATTCGCCGCATGGGGGAGAAAAAGGCAATCATTTTCTCGACCCACATTCTGGAGGAAGTTGAGTCAGTCTGTTCGCGAGCGATCATCATCGATCGAGGACGTGTCGTGGCAAACGGAACCCCATCGGAATTGAAACTCCGTTCAGAACTGGCGGGCGCGATTACCTTCAAGGTCGTCGGGGTTTCAGCTCAGGATCTCAAGGATAAAACCTCCCAGATAAACGGGGTTCGCAAGACTTTGGTGGTAAAGGATGATCCGAGTGTTTCAACAGTGCGAATTTACCCCAGTTCAAAGCCCGAGACAGAAGCATTGGCCCAATCTCTGGGTCAGCTTGCGCTCCGCGAGAAGTGGGTGGTGCAGGATCTTCACATTGAGGAAGGTCGTTTGGATGAAGTGTTTAGAACGATTACTTTGCCCGAAACAGGGCAGGAGGGACAGAAATGAATTCAGTAAGTGTTATCAAGACAATTACCAAGCGCGAGTTATCGGGTTATTTTGCCTCGCCGGTGGCCTACGTGTTCATCGTGATCTTTTTGTTGCTCGCCGGCTTCTTCACGTTTATGGCGGGCGGATTCTTCGAGCGTAACGAAGCAAGCCTGATGTCCTTTTTCCTCTGGCATCCTTGGCTTTACCTTTTTCTTGTTCCCGCAGTGGGGATGCGCCTCTGGTCCGAGGAACGCCGATTAGGCACCATGGAACTGTTGCTCACCATGCCAATCACCCCTTGGCAAGCGATTGTGGGTAAGTTTCTGGCCTCATGGCTCTTCTTGGCATTGGCCTTGGCTCTGACCTTTCCAGTTTGGATGACGGTAAGCTACCTCGGTTCACCCGATCATGGAGTCGTTATGACCAGCTACCTAGGCAGCCTGTTATTGGCTGGAGCCTACCTTGCAATCAGTTGCATGACCTCTGCCATGACACGCAATCAGGTGGTAAGTTTCATTCTGTCCGTGGTACTCGCTTTGTTCCTCATCCTAGCGGGTTGGCCGCCGGTGACAAAGTTGCTGGATCAAGTTTCTGAGAATCCTCGCTTAGTCGAAACCGTGGCCGCGTTCAGTGTGATGACCCATTTTGAAGGATTTCAAAAAGGTTCCCTCGACCTTCGAGACATCGTCTTCTTCGCAGCGATCATTGGTTTCTCACTGTTCACAACTAGTATTATCATCCGCTCGCATCGGGCAGGCTGATCAACACTTTCAATTATTTAATCTGCAAACTTGGCCATGAGTGCGAGTATCAAAACTATAGGAAACTGGCTGTTTTCCGTTGCCGGTGTTGGGATCATGCTGGTGATTTGTATCGCCATCTACATCGTATCACACGTCGCCGCAGTGCGTGTCGATATGACCGAGGAAAAACTCTACACGCTGTCCGCAGGAACTAAGGCAATTCTTCGTAAATTGGACACCCCTGTTCAGGTGCGATTCTACAGTTCCCAAGGCAAAGATATGCCCGTGGAGCTCAAAACTTACGCTCAACGCGTTGAAGATTTGCTCACAGAGTTTAAGAAAATCGCCGGAAGCAATCTTGAGATCAAAAAGTACGACCCCCAACCTGATTCGGATGCCGAGGAGCAAGCCATGAAGGATGGAGTTGAGGGTCAGGCGATGGGAATGGGCTTTGGCGATAAACTCTATCTTGGCTTAGCGGTCAGCATGCTTGAGGCGAACACCACCTTGCCGTTTCTCACTCCCCAGCGTGAACGATTATTGGAGTATGACTTGGCTCGCGCGATCTCCGCTGTCACCAATCCGGAGAAAACGGTCATCGGCATCATGAGCGGTTTACCCGTTTTCGGTGAATCCAATCCCATGGCGGCACGCATGGGTGGAGGTCAGCAAGACCCTTGGATTTTTGTCAGCGAACTGCGAAAGGATTACACAGTAAAACAAGTCCAGTTAACCTCCGAAACAATCGATGAAGATATCAAAGTCTTGGTCGTTGTCCATCCCAAGGGGATTACCGACAAGGCACAATTCGTCATCGACCAATTCCTAATGCGCGGCGGAAAGCTGATCGCATTCCTCGACCCAATGTCGATCGTTGATAGCCGCAACAGTCCTCAGCAAAACCCCATGCAGGCCGCAATGCAAGGCGGCTCAACGATGGATAAGCTAATCAAGGGTTGGGGTCTGGAATTTGATTCAGGCAAGGTTGTCGCGGACAAAATTTACGAAACACGCATCAACCGAGGACAACGACCTGAGTCCGCTCCGGCGGTTCTGACCTTGAACGCGCAAGCAGTGAATACAAACGACGTGGCCACAAGCCAAATTGACACGCTGCTCCTACCCTTTGCCGGTGTCTTCTCAGGCACGCTGAAAGATGGATTAAAGGAAACTGTTCTGGTGCAAAGCTCCCTTCAATCTCAGGTCATTGAGAAGTTCATGGCTGAATACTCTGGCGAACAAGTTTCCAAGGATTTCGTGCCCTCCGGGAAGGCACAAAAAATCGCGATTCGGATCTCAGGTTTGTTTAAGACAGCCTTCCCCGACGGGCAACCGAAGGATCCCACCGCAAAGGATGACGCCAAAACACAAACCCCAGCCATGAAGGAATCCACCAAGGAAACGAGCGTGGTTCTCGTGGGTGATTCGGATCTTCTGTTCGAACAATTCGCGGGGCAAGTGCAAGATTTCATGGGTCAAAAAATGTTCTTTCCCCGCAACGGGAATCTGAACCTTCTACAGAATTTTGTGGATCAAATGGCTGGTGATCAAAACCTGATTGGTATTCGCAGCCGTGCCACCATGACCCGTCCGTTCACCCGTGTGCGGGCAATGCAAGCCGCTGCGGAAGAACGCTACCGCACTAAGATTAAGGATTTGGAGAAAAGTTTAGCTGACACTCAAACTCGACTCGGCGAATTGCAACGAACCAAAGAAGGCGCGGGAGCTCAACAACGCTTCATCCTTTCTCCTGAACAGCAGGCCGAGATTGTGAGTTTTCAAAAGAAACAAGTCGCTGCCAAGCGTGAGCTCCGTGTAGAACGGAAAAATCTGCGTCAAGATATTGACTCGCTTGAAAACCGCTTAAAGTGGTTGAACATCTTAGGAATCCCCTTTCTTGTGACGCTCACAGGATTGTTCTTGGCCCTTTACAAACGTAAAATCACCGCTGCGAAATGAACCGGAAACAGTTTCAGATTTTAGTCGCCGTAGGATTAGTGTTAGGAGGCTATGGACTTTTTGTCCTACGTTCCCAACGTGATTCCTACAAAATCTCCGACGCCACAAGCACCCAAAAGGTCTTGCCGACCTTTCCGCTTAACGAGATCGAGCGCGTGCGCATCAAGCAATCCTCGGGTGAGGTCAACTTGGAAAAATCTGACGAACTCTGGCGCGTGAAGGAACGATCTGGATACCTTGCTAACTTCTCGGAGATTTCAGATCTGTTACGCAAAGTCTGGGAGTTGAAACCGGTTCGTGAGGAAAAAGTGGGCGAATCCCAGTTGGGACGCCTCCAGTTGCTCGCGCCAGACAAGGGAACCAATTCGGCAACACTGGTCGAGTTCCAAGATAAATCCGGCAAGGTTCTCCAAGCATTACTCCTCGGAAAAAACTACACTCGTAACTCGGGAGATGCTTCTCCTATGGGTGGGGGGGGTGCTGTCGGTCGCTATGTCTTAGTTCCCGAACCGAAACCCGCCAAAGTTTTCTTGGTTGGCGAGACCTTCGCAAATCTTGAAACCAAGCCTGAAACTTGGATCAACAAGGATTTCTTTAAAATTGAGAAAATCAAATCCGTTTTCGTTACCTCAACAAATGGAACCTCATGGACATTGACAAGGGATAAGGAAGGTGGAGATCTCAAGCTTGCGGACGCCAAGGCAGGTGAAGTTTTGGATCAAGCAAAGGCCGGTGGCGCAGGTAATGTGTTCGGATTTCCAAGCTTCACCGACGTATCCCCCGCCAGCACCAAACCCGAGGAAACGGGTTTAAACCACCCCACCATCGCAAAAATAACGACCTTCGAAAATTTCGCCTATACCTTCCAGATCGGCCTCGCGCCTACAGGGGTAGATCACTCGCTCACCCTAGCTCTTGAAGCCAATCTTCCAAAGGAACGAATCCAAGGAACCGATGAAAAGCCCGAGGACAAGGATAAGTTGGACAAGGAATTTAAGGACGGTTTGATCAAACTTGAAGCAAAGTTGAAGACTGAGAAATCGTTAGAAAAATGGGTTTTCCTTGTTCCTAAATATGTCGTTGACCCATTGCTAAAGGATCGAAAAGACTTTTTTGCCGATAAAAAGGATGCGAAGGAACCGCCCGCTGGAATCAATCCACTAGGAGCCCCAGGTCTGCCCCCAGGTTTCCCGGGGATTGATGATATCAAGTAGAAGAGGCTAAGCCTCGAACGATTTCCCACACCCGCAGGATTGACGCGCCTGAGGGTTCGAGATTTTAAATCCACCACCCGTGAGCGAGTCATTAAAGTCCACCACAGTCCCACGCAGATAGTCCGCACTGATCGGATCAACAAACACAGGTACCCCCGAAAACAGCGAACAAAGGTCGCTCTCTCGCCTCTCGTCGAACACCATTCCGTACTGCATCCCAGAACACCCGCCCGCTTCCACGAAAACACGCAGCCCTTTTTTCCCACCGTCGGCCTCCTTATCAAGCAAGGTTTTAGCCTCGGCAGCGGCGTTAGCAGTCAGCGACACCACAATCTCAGTTGTTGCAACAGAATCCATCACCGCCAAACCTAATGGTGTCCCAGTGGCCTGTCAACGTAAGCTCAGGCCAACTCGACACTTTCGCTAATGCTTGATCTCCTGAGTAGGATCTCCCTAGTATATTGCCATGCTTAGCCCTTTATCGACACGGCGCGAGGTGGTGAAATCGTTTCTTTGGGCTACCGCGCTCTCTGTTGTCGGTCAGAAGGTTTTAAGTCAGTCGGTCACCGGCCATATCCATCCGGCTGGACCCGTTTATAAAGGGTTGCTTAAACTCAAGATCGCCGATTTTCCTGTGCTAGGTGCCGCGAATGGTTCCCTTCGTTTGGGAAGTAGTGCCATCGGTTCCGACAAAAATCCTGTTGGAATCTACCCGCCAGTAATTATCAATCGAGGCGCAGGCAATAGCTTTTTTGCCGTTGATGCACGCTGCCCCCATGCAGGTTGCGTCGTGGGAACTTACAAATCTACGGTAAGTTGTATGACGTGTCCCTGTCACAGTTCCAAGTTCAAGCTGGATGGAACTTATATCAACGGTCCCGCGAATATTTCCTTAATCAGATTTCCGGTCTCACAGGATCAACTCGGGTTCATCACGATCGAAATCGAGGAAATGTCGGTGAATGTTACGATCAAACCATTGTCGGGGAATCCTCGCCATCCCTTCAAGCTCACGTTCCTCGCATTTGAGAATATCACCTATGAAGTGCGCTTTCGGGCCTTCAATAGCCAGACCTCTCGAGTGGTGCCTTTCGCTCTTACGTCGGATTCTCCGAGTCAACAATCGTCTCTCCTTTTAACCACCACCCCCAACGACGACACCTCCCTCTTTATTGATCCTCCCACCGAGAATGGCCTGATTCAAGTCGCCATCCAGATGCGAACCGTCTGAGGAAGGTCATTGCTCCCTGCCCTATGGTTTCACTCATCTGGAAGCGAGCTCTTGCCAGAGCAATGCTCCCATCTTCATTCCTTTGGCGTAACAATCTAGATCGAATTTTTCATTGGGTGAGTGGGCGTTATCATCCGGCAACGCCAGTCCAAGCAGAAGCGTATCAACACCTAGAATCTTCTTGAAGTCGTTGACGATCGGAATAGATCCACCTTCGCGCAGCAGAACAGGCTCGTGTCCGAAGGCGGCCCGCAACGCTCGCAATGCGGCTTGGGCCTGAGGATTCTCTGAAGAAACGAGATAAGGTTCGCCGCCGTGTGCGAGCGTGATTTGAAGCTCAACGGTCGTTGGGCAAAGGGTCCATAGATGCTGCAAAATTCTTTCCCGAATCACGGTGGGTTTTTGATCCGGAACCAACCGACACGTCACCTTAGCACTGGCCCAACTAGGGATGATGGTTTTGCTGCCTGCACCTTGATAACCGCTGGTTAGCCCGTTGATTTCGAGCGTTGGGCGTGTTCCTCGTTGTTCAAGTGCTGAATATCCTTTCTCACCAAACAACTCGGGCACACCTAAAAACTTGGCTTCCTGCTTCTCATCAAAGGGAAGGCGTGCCATTTGACGACGCTCAGACGGGGTCAGCTTGACTACTTCATCATAAAACCCAGGGATCGTGATTCGCCCACGCGGATTGCGAAGTTGGGCAAGGAGTTGGCACAAGACCATTGCGGGATTATCCACCGAGCCCCCGAATAGGCCTGAATGTAAATCGCGATTTGGCCCCAAGACCTTGATTTCAAATGCCACAATCCCTCGAAGAGCGCAGGTCAATGCCGGCTGTTTGAGGCTGGGAATTCCGGTGTCAGAAATGACCACCCCATCACATTTTAAAGACTTCTTTTTGGCCTTCAGAAACGCGGCAAGATGGCTGGACCCGATTTCCTCCTCTCCTTCGATGATGAACGTGAGGTCGCAAGGTAATTCCGTGCCTGTTTTTAAATACGCTTCGACAGCGTTGAGGTGAGCCAGATGTTGGCCTTTGTTGTCGCTTGCGCCGCGACCAAAAAGGGACCGACCTCGTTTCGTTGGTTCAAACGGCGGAGTTTTCCAAAGCTCAAAGGGCTCCGGTGGTTGCACGTCGTAGTGCCCATAGACCAAGTAATGCGGCCGTTTGCTGCTCGGTTTCCGAGGTGTTCTGGCAACCATGATCGGGTTGCCCGGCGTGGGATGAAGGTCCGCTTCTAATCCGATCCCTCTGGCATGATCCCTAATCCATTCTGCCGCCCGCTGCATATCCGAAGCGTGTTCGGGTTGGGCCGAAACACTCGGTATCCTGACATACGCGCAAAGATCCTCAATGAATCGAGTCGTGTGTGCGCTGAGGTAATCGAGAACAGCTTTCATAAATCAATCCGGAGTTGTTGAAAAATACTAATCATCATCGTCATCGACTTCATGAATTGCCCAGGAAGGATACTTTGCTTTTGTCCCCATTTGCGCATGCCAAAGAATTCGGTTGAGCAGCCCCTCGGGGCAACGATCAATCTCCCTAAAGTTGAGCTTGGCTGAAGCTTCCGCGTGCCGACGTTGGAGCGAATCTTGCAGGGTGTGTGCCGGTGGATTGACCTCATCGAGCGAGATGTTATTCGGAACCGTATTGAACGGCGCGAAGTTCGGCTGGTTGGTAAAGCATTCCTTCATCGGTCGGGCACCCGCATCCATCTGGTTCATGGGCGGCAACCCAAGCATTAACTCCATGGTGCGCAGGAGGCTGGGCTGAGTGTAATTGACGCTCACGACCGCCCCACGTTTGGCGTAAGGACTCGCGACGTAAGCTGTGGTGCGATAGCCGGTCACATGATCCCAACCAGCTTGAGGATCATCCTCAATCGCAAAAACACACGAATCTTTCCAAAAAATACTCTTGCTCAACGCCTCCACAATTTGGCCCATCGCCAAGTCGTTGTCGGCAATGTACGCTGCGGGAGTCGGTTTGCCAGCACTCGTGCCCGAGGTGTGATCGTTCGGTAGACAAATGATTATTAAGTTCGGCATCTCCCCTTTTTTCTCGAATTCCGCAAGGTCCTCGATAAACCGCGCGGCCCGAATCACGTCCGGCACATCCATATCCCACCCGACAGTATTCGTGGCGAGCACACCTCGAATTGATTCAATCGATGGACGTGAACCGACGCGGGTCAGGTTCCCCTTTTCTTTGAAGTCGCGGTAGTAATCAGCAAACTTCGGCGAGCCTAATCGATTCGTATCAGCCCAGCCACAGGTGCTCGTGGCGAATTCACCATAGATCCGAAGTGTTTTGTTATGCGCCATCACATTATCCCATATGAACCCGGAAGGGGCATAAGCGAGCGCGTCCACATCGGCATCCTCCATCCCATCAGGATAGCTCCGAGGAAAACCAGCAAAGGACTTTTCCATGACATCCGTCGCAAATGCAGTCGTCGCCCATTGATGGCCGTCCGCACTCAAAATTCCGGAGCAATACGTATTATCCAACAACACAAACTCTCGGACCAGCTTGTGTTGGTTAGGGGTGAATTTTTCGCCGAAGGCGCACAAATCCGCATTGCCATTGCCTTGAGGTAAATCGCCTAAAACCTGATCATAAGTCCGGTTTTCCTTGATGATATAAACAACATGATTGATCAGCGAAGGTTCGCCCACTCGTTCCGGCACGGGGACCGCCGCGATCCCGGGCCGCGCAGGCAATTGTGACGCTTCCACGATAGCCCGTCGGTAGTTGTGATGAACCAGCTTGGTATAGTTCTTGAGCTGCTTGGGATCAGGTTTTTTCATCAGCGAAACCGTCCCAAAATATTGGTGGGTCTGAAACTTCGCCGCCTCACCCGCCTTCAGACGCCGCCCTGATCCCCATCCCTTGATGTTCGCGACATAAAGCGAGCCTCGTGCTTGATCCAACGTGATCGCTCCAGGATACCAGCCTGTCGGAATCAGCCCCGTTAATTTGGAACGCCCGGGTTGAAAACGAACCAAACCGATCGCATTCTGAGTCCCATTACAGACGTAAAGTTCGCGTCCGCTAGTGTCAAAAACCAAAGCATTAGGGCTAGCACCAAATGGATCGCCCTTGGCCCACTTCATGGAAATGGTTTCAACAACACGATCCGACTTCGTTTCGATCACGCTGAGCGTGTCGCTTGTCGCATTAGCCACAACTACATGCTTGCCACTCGGTGCCACCGCCAACGCCGAGGCATGCATCCCCACGATCACCTCACGCGTCACCAAACCTTGGCCTAAATCAATCACGCTCACCGAACCCTCGTTGGCAATATGCCGCACAGAATCCACGCGCACTCGAGCTCCGATTCCGATCGGCCCACTCGTCACGCCGGGCTCAACACGGCGGCCACCCCAGTTGCTCACATACGCTTTCGCACCCACCAAGACCACATCGTAAGGCGCGTTCCCCACCTCAAATTTGCGAAGGATTTTTCCGGAGGGTAGTTCGAGTTCCAATAATTGGTTTGATAAATTGAGCACCACATAAAGCCGCCGCCCATCAACCGATACGGTCAGCCCTGAGGGAATATTTTTCTTACGCGGAAACCCAGTAACTTGAGGCAATGCAATCGTGTACGAAGGTTTCACGACATGATCCGCCCCTACCGAAAAGACCTTGATGCTCCCGTTGACATTCGCCAAGTAAAGCGATTTTCCATCCGGTGCGAATACGAGACCCGTGTAGCTGACTTGCCCATCGGTATCGGGTTTTAATAAATGCGTCGATACCGCCGGATCGACAGCGGTGGTTTCCTCGGCTGGCAGGCTGACGCGTTGGCGGATCGCTCCATCGACCGGATCAATAATAACGACCTCAGAAGTCTTCCCCGTTACTGCTAGCAAACGCCCATCCGGACTCAGCGCAATCGCTTGAGGACGAAGCCCCTCCAGCTCCACCTGCCGTCCAGCCGGTGTGACAATTTGATTCACTGGCACCACTGCCCCCCCTGAACCCAGCGGGTTCACAGGATCCGTCGGTGACCAATGAGGCAACGAAAACTCAGGGGTGCCCATACAACCCAAAAGTCCGCACAAAACCATCGCAGTCGTCGATTGCTTGAGAAAAACTGAACAGTTCATAAGATTTCAACTTAACACAGATC
>WBXJ01000052.1 GCA_008933045.1 Verrucomicrobiota bacterium | reverse complement strand
CGTGTGTTAGGATTTTCTCCTGCTTGGAGCCGGTGAGCACACCCGTTGTGTGGGCCAACCCAAAACTAACGCCCGAACGTTCCTTGATCCGATACACGCACGAAAGAAATTTTTGAGCCGCCACAGTGCCGTCGAAAAGTTCCCGTGGAGCAACGCAATTATCACACGACCCGCAATGGGTGGACTCATAAGTTTCACCAAAATACGCCAACAGTTTTACTCGACGACACTTCGAGCTTTCCGCGTAATCCAGAACCTGCTGAAGCTGTTTGCGAGCCATGAGTCGTTCCTGCTCATCAGTTTTTTCCCTGATAAATAAGTCATACTTCACCACGTCTCCCGCGCTGAAAAGCAGCAGGCACTCGCTGGGCAAACCATCGCGTCCGGCTCGTCCGGTCTCTTGGTAATATCCTTCTAAGTTTTTCGGTAAATCGTAATGAACAACGAACCTCACATTCGGTTTGTTGATCCCCATGCCGAATGCAATTGTGGCACACACCACTCGAGACTCGTCGCGCAAGAACTGATCCTGATGATCCGTACGCTGGGTTGGGGTTAATCCCGCATGGTACGAGACAGCGAGGACCCCATCGTTCGACAGTTTCTCTGCAAGGCTTTCGGCGGTCTTCCGACTCTGACAATAGACAATCCCCGAATCCCCTTCGCGTGCCTGAATGAACGCAAGTAATTGCCCGTAGCCTCCCTCTCGACGCACCACATCATAGCGAAGATTCGGACGGTTGAAGCTCGCGACATAACATCGCACGTCCTGCAATCGCAACATCTGGATGATATCCTCACGCACCCGACCCGTCGCCGTCGCCGTGAGTGCCAACATCGGTGTCTTCGGGAAGTGCTTGCGCAACATCGAAAGCCCCCGATATTCAGGTCGAAAATCGTGACCCCATTCGCTGATGCAATGTGCCTCGTCGATCGCAAACAAGGCGACCTTCCATTGCATCAAATCCTCGAGCATCCCATCCAGCAAGACCCGCTCCGGTGCGAGGTAAAGCAGCCGATACTCTCCGGCGTGCAGTCCACGCAGCCGCGCGCGAGCTTTCTCACCTTTGATCGATGAATTGAGAAATGTCGCGGGGATCCCTGTGCCGTGCAATCCATCCACCTGATCCTTCATCAGCGCAATCAATGGAGAGATTACCACAGTCAACCCTGACAGCATTAGCGAGGGAAGTTGAAAGCAAAGCGACTTTCCACCACCTGTCGGAAGCAAGGCCAATACATCACGACCCGCGATCACATCGTTCATGATCGCCAACTGATGTTCACGAAAACTCGTAAAGCCAAAATACTGCTTACTTAATTTCAGCAGCCTCACCTCCTGTTCGGAAGTGTTTTTAGATGAGTGTACGTCGGTCATGGTCGATTGACTTGCTCCACGAAGTTTATACCGTTCCCATGAGCTCAAAAACAATCTTTTGCTGCTATGACATTGGTGTTGCTCTGTGGTTTTGCTTTTTTGGCTGGGTTGGTTGATGCGGTCGCGGGAGGCGGCGGGTTAATTCAATTGCCCGCACTTTTTCTTTTTCTTCCGTCGGGGGCGGCTTCGGTTCCAGCGTTTGTCTTTGGGACGAATAAGTTGTCGTCGATTTGCGGCACTGGAGTTGCCGTGGCGCAATACTCGCGACGGGTGGCGTTACCTTGGAAAATCCTGTGCCCCGCAGCAGGCGTTGCGTTCGCGTTCTCGATTCTAGGTGCTAGGTTGGTCTCAAACCTCAAGCCAGAGTTGCTCAAACCCATTGTGATTGCTCTCCTGATTTTCGTCGCAATCTTTACCTACCTCAATAATAGCCGACCTCGATGGACATCAAAAATCACACGAAAACACGAGGTGATTTATGCGATCATCACAGGTGCATGGCTGGGTTTTTATGACGGTTTTTTTGGCCCGGGAACGGGGACATTTCTGATATTTATTTTTGTGGGATTATTCGGGTTCGACTTTTTGGTGGCGAGTGCCAGTGCCAAAGTGGTCAATTTCGCCACGAATCTAGCCGCGGTCATTTATTTCATTTCGAAGGGATTGATCTACTACGAATACGCACTCCCCATGGGCCTATGTAATGTGGCGGGATCGCTTCTAGGCTCGCGATTGGCTATCTTGAAGGGAAGCAATTTTGTGCGGCGCATCTTTCTGGTAGTGGTCGCCGCATTGATTTTAAAATTGGTCTGGGATGTCGTTCGAGCGTACTGGCAAGTCAGGCTCTAGCGTTTTTGCAATACGTAAACCAAGTTGTCCGCAAGCCCAACGCTAGCCACAGTCGATTCTAAACCACGGTAAAGAAATTTTAAGGGGCGCATCCAAGGATTTAACTTCATGGAGTTCGTCCGTTTGATCAATGCGGCTCGCGCACCAACTCTGTGCGACATTGCCAATCCTGAAGGATCACAATGGGGTTCAGATGCGTGGTTCGCACTTCCACGAGGTCAAAATCTTTCTCGATGCTACCTTTGGTCAGGACGAGCTTAGAATCTGAGGAGTATCGCAGTGGATACGGGCGGAAAAGTGATTGATGCTTGGATATGGACAGAATTCAGCAAGTTCACTTCGCGGTCGGGATTTTGATTTCCGTCAATGGCAATCCTAACGAAGTCATTGCGGTTTCGATGTAACCACGATCCAACTCGAACCCGATGAATTTTTGGACTCCGGCTTCTCTCGCCGCTAAAGCAGAATGGCCGATTCCTAGAAAGGGATCCATCATGACGGTAGTTGAAACATTTCCGTGAATCCTCACGCAGTTAAGCGGAAGTTCGACCGGAAATGTTGCCGGATGGGGACGGTCGCCCGCGCGATTTTTAATCGTCTGGTAAGGGATAAACCACGTATTGCCGCGACAACGTTTATCGACACCCTCGGAGTGCGCCCACCGGTTGATGTTGGTTTTGTCCGCGTAAGGAACGCCTATCGCAAGGCGATCGAGTTGGGATGTGCCTGTTTTTGTTAGGTGAAAAATGTATTCGTGACAGTCAGTGAGATACCGTTTCGAATTGAGCGGCTTGAAATGGCCTGTTGAAATTGTTTCGCCAGCCCGAGTTTTTATCGAGATGGATTTGATCCAGTGGATTGTGTTTTGCAGCACAAAAAAATCACCCAATATCAGTATAATTTCGTGTGGCATCATCGGGTTGGCCGGTGCCGCACCCACGTTTAAAAAGAACGAACCATCAGGCTTGAGTGTACGCTTCACTTCGGAGGCCCATTCCAAGGTCCATTTAAGATACTCCACTCGACTTTGTTTGTCATCGTAGGTGGAATAGTCGATTCCCAAGTTGTATGGGGGCGATGTCACGACTACGTCCACGGACGCATCTTGAATCTGGCGCATTCCAGCGACACAATCGCTGTGGAACAAGCAAAACTCAGGTTCAGGCACTGAATTTAGCTTCATGGTTTGTTGTTGATCGCTCATCGTTTCAAAAAGCGTTCTCCTTCGCTCATGCCGCCAGAGCCTTGGCTGCATTGAGGGTATCTTGTTCTAGGTGGCGTGCTCCCAGCAACCACAGACCTCCCCCCACTAAAAACATAAACGCCACAAGCCAGAACGCTTTCCCCATGTCCTGATAGTGATCGCTGAGCATTCCGATTATCAGTGGCGAGATCACATCTCCAAGGGCGTGGATGACAAAAATATTGATCGCAAACGCTCGTGCCCGCATCGCTGGATGGGTCACGTTCGCGATAATGGTGCTGGTAGGGCCGGTGTTAAAAAACAAACAAAAACAGGTGAAAAACATGAAAACCCAGATCCACGTCGCACTAGCTTGAAGCACGAGAATCATCATCGGAAAACCCAGCAACATCGCAACGCCAGACACCAGAAAATAGGATCCAGGAAAACGTGCCCGTAACCGATCACCCGCAAGTCCGCCGAGCAACGTCGCCGCAAGCCCCGCAACAACCGTGATCGCTCCAAAAATGATCACCGGATGCCCGCCGATGTGCCGCTCTGTCTCAAGGTAGTAGGGCATCCAAAATGCAATGCCTCCAATCGCAAACGTCATCGCAGCCATTCCCAGAGTGCAATAGACATAGGAGGGGGTGTGACACAAAATTAAGCAATGCTTCCACGAGACCGTCTGGGCTGTCTGTTGATGCGCTAGATCGGACTGTCCAATTTTTGGTTCCCTCATCAATAGGCACCAAGCACCCAGCAAAAGCCCGGGGGGCATCACGACATAAAAAGCCCACCGCCAACTCTCGGCTGGTAATCCAAAAGTGGCATGGCCCCAAGGTCCGATGGAGGATTTAGCGACCGCCTCACCCAGAATATAACCGAGGGCACTGCCGACAGGGATGGCCATATAGAACCAAGCCAAAACAGCACCTCGCTTCTTGATAGGATACAAATCTGAGATCAAACTCGGTGCGACAGGTCCGTAGGCGGACTCGCCGATTCCTACGAAGCATCGAGTGATGAGTAAACCCACGAATGTGGTCGCGATCCCAGAAGCAAAACTGGCCACACTCCATAGCGTCACCCCGATCCCAATCAAGAGCCAACGGGAATGTTTGTCGGCAAGCCGTGCGAAGAGGGGGGCGCCCAGCATGTAAACCAACATGAAGGCCATGGAGAGGACCCCGATTAACGCGTTTTCAGGTTTAAAGCCTAAATGGGATTGGCACCAATCGAGCAAGCGAGTCACTAATTCGCCGCGATCGGTGCCAACGCCAAAAAAACTTTCTTTGAGATAGGGAACAACAGCGGAGAGAACTTGGCGATCGAGGTAATTAAAGAGATTGATCAGTATGAGCAAGATGAGCGCCTTCCGTGCAAACGGGATCGATGTTGATTCCTCGGAAGCGGGGAGATTATTAGGGCTGCTCATCACGTTAGTGTTCCTTAAAGGCGGGTTTTCAAAATTTGATGAAGCACAGCGAGGCTAGGAATCAAGAAACGCGGTGAGTGGGCTCGTCGGACTGGCGGTGCTTTGCGGTGCGTGCATACCAATCAGAAAGGCTTCGCGTCCCGCCGCGACCGCTTGAGCGAACGCTCTGGCCATACGGTCAGGTTCGTTCGCGACGGCGATGGCAGTGTTGATTAATACCGCATCAGCACCCAATTCCATCGCTTCTGCGGCGTGGCTGGGAGCACCTAAACCCGCATCCACAATCACAGGGACGGTTGCTTGCTCGATGATGATTCGGATTTGGTGGCGGGTCTCCACCCCGCGATTTGATCCGATCGGCGAGCCTAATGGCATGACCGTGGCGCATCCGATCTCCTGCAACCGTTTGGCAAGCACGGGGTCGGCATTGATGTAGGGGAGCACTGTGAACCCCTCTTTTACCAATATTTTTGCTGCCTCGAAAGTTTCGATAGGGTCTGGCAGGAGGTAGCGTGGGTCAGGATGTATTTCCAATTTCACCCATTTGGGAAGCCCCGCCGCGACAGCAAGGCGAGCCAATCGGACGGCCTCTGTCGCGTTCATGGCCCCGCTGGTATTTGGTAGGATCAGATATTTGTCGGGATCGATGAATTCCAAGATGTTAGCAAATGGATCCTTGCGACCGCTCAAATCGGCTCGACGCAGGGCGACTGTCACCATGCCGGTGCCGCTGGCAGCGAGCGCGGTTCGCATGGCATCGGGCGATGAAAATTTTCCGGTCCCCACCACCAACCGTGAAGGGAAGGATCGTCCCGCAATGGTGAGGAGTTGTTCAGGCAAACGCATTGTGCCCAGAGTAGAGATCAGGGCAGTCGAGGGCAAGTCCGCTGGAGGAGGAGGTTTTTTCGACTGTGGAGCACACCTCGTGAGATTTCTAACCCTCCGTCAAAGAAAAACACCCCTTCGACCCAAAAAGGTATTGAATTTGAGAATGTAAGGTCTTACATGTGATTGACGAAGAAATGATGAACGATTTCGCGAAAACAATCACTGAGAGACCTACTTGGCTTGGGATACCCCCAAAGCAAGGTTTGTATGATCCACAATTTGAGCACGACGCCTGCGGTGTTGGCTTTGTGGCTAATATAAAAGGGGTTAAATCCCATGAAATTGTCCGTCAAGCCCTTACCATCTTAGTCAACCTACGCCATCGCGGAGCTACCGGCTGTGAAAAGAACACCGGCGACGGTGCGGGGATACTTTTTCAGGTTCCTCATAAGTTTCTTGCGCGGGAATGTGCCGCCCTCGGGTTCTCACTTCCTCTCCCCGGCGAATACGGTGTCGGGATGGTTTTTCTTCCATCGGATCCTGAAGCCCGTGCCGCTGCAGAAAAAGTCGTTGAAACCGTGATCCAAGCCGAGGGTCAGGTTTTTCTGGGTTGGAGAACCGTCCCCACACGAAACCAGACACTCGGCGCGACCGCGTGTTCCGTGGAGCCGTTTGTTCGTCAGATTTTTATCGGTCGAAACCCGTCGCTTCAGGATGAAATGGCTTTTGAACGAAAGCTATATGTCATCCGAGCTGTGGCGACTCACACCATTCGCCGAAGCGGCAAGTTTAAGGATGGACAACAATTCTACGTTTCTAGCCTGTCTTTTAAGACCATTATTTACAAGGGAATGCTCATGTCCGAGCAGGTCGAGGAGTTCTTCTCCGATCTAGCAGATCCGGACGTAGAAAGTGCTCTTGCCCTCGTCCATTCTCGTTTCAGCACTAATACTTTTCCAAGCTGGGAACGGGCGCATCCCTATCGCTACGTCGCTCATAACGGCGAGATCAATACCCTTCGTGGTAACATCAACTGGATGCGTGCTCGCGAGGCGATGTTTGAGAGCGACCTTTTTGGCGATGACATCAAAAAGCTCCTGCCGATTATCGAAACAGATGGCAGCGACTCGGCGATGTTCGATAATTGCCTTGAGCTTCTTGTGTTGGCTGGGCGCTCCGTGCCGCATGCAGTCATGATGATGATTCCTGAGCCTTGGGCGAATCATGAGAGCATGAGTCGGGAACGAAAAGCATTCTACGAGTATCATAGCTGCCTGATGGAACCTTGGGACGGGCCGGCGTCCATCGCGTTCACCGACGGCGTAATAATTGGTGCGAGCCTAGATCGCAATGGACTGCGGCCCTCACGTTATTACGTCACGAAAGATGACTTAATCATCATGGCATCCGAAGTCGGTGTCTTGGATATCGCGCCGGAACGCATCCTGCAAAAAGGTCGCCTTCAACCGGGGCGGATGTTCCTCGTCGATACCAAGGCGGGTCGCATCATTGATGATGAGGAGATTAAGGATGCGATTGTTAAACAGCATCCCTATCAACAATGGCTTGATGAACAGATGGTGGAACTTGATCAAGTTCCCGAGGTTGCTCACGTTCCCGAAGCTGGTCACGACAGTGTGCTTTGTCGCCAACAAGTCTTTGGTTATACCTTCGAGGACTTGCGAATCCTCATGGTGCCGATGGCAAAAACGGGCGTTGAAGCGATCGGCTCCATGGGAACCGACACGCCATTGGCCGTGCTGTCAGATAAGCCCCAGACACTCTTCAATTATTTCAAACAATTGTTCGCGCAGGTCACGAATCCCCCGATCGACTGCATCCGCGAAGAAATTGTGACCTCTGCCGAGACGACAATCGGTGCGGAGCGTAACCTTCTCAACCCGGTGCCTGAGAGTTGTCATCTGATCGAACTTAAATCGCCGATCCTCACCAACGAAGAGTTGGCGAAATTGCGCGAGATCGATCAGCCCGGCTTCAAATCCATCACGCTCCCCATTCTGTTTAATGCCAGCGAAGGAGTGAAGGCCCTCGAAGCGGCTCTCGAAAACCTTTTTGCGCAAGCGAGTCAGGCTATTAAGGACGGGGTCACGATTCTGATCCTGTCGGATCGTGGCGTGGATCGAAATAACGCGCCGATTCCTTCCCTGCTTGCGGTTGCCGGTTTACATCACCATTTGATTCGCGAAGGCACGCGAACCCGAGTTGGGTTAGTTGTGGAATCAGGGGAACCTCGCGAGGTGCATCATTTCAGTCTGCTGATTGGTTACGGGGCAGGGGCGATCAACCCTTATTTGGCGTTTGAGACGTTGAATGACATGATCAAGGAGGGTCTGCTCACTGATATTAAGCATAAGGATGCTTGTAAGAATTTTGTCAAAGCGGCGGTCAAAGGGGTAGTCAAGGTCACTTCGAAGATGGGTATCTCCACCATCCAGAGCTACCGAGGAGCCCAGATTTTTGAGGCCATCGGTCTCAAACAATCCGTCATTGACCGCTATTTCACTTGGACTCCCTCTCGAATTGAAGGCATTGGGTTGGATGTGATCGCACAAGAAGTTTTGATCCGCCACCATCATGCGTTTCCAGACCGGCAAGTGAACGGACACACGCTGGAGGTGGGTGGGCAATACCAATGGCGTCGGGAGGGTGAGGTTCACTTATTTAGCCCTCAAACAGTCCATAAGTTGCAACACGCCGTCAGAACCGCCAACTTCAAGGTTTTTAAGGAGTATTCGGCGTTGGTGAATGATCAAACCAAAAAAACCTGCACATTGAGGGGGTTGTTCGAATTGACACCCGCCCAATCTGTTCCGATCGAAGAGGTCGAATCGATCGAGTCAATTTTCGCTCGTTTTAAAACGGGTGCCATGTCCTACGGGTCGATCAGTAAGGAAGCTCACGAGACCATCGCCATCGCAATGAACCGTCTGGGCGGCAAAAGCAACACGGGCGAAGGAGGCGAGGATCCTGCTCGTTACCAGCTCGAACCGAACGGCGATTCCAAGAATAGTGCCATCAAACAGGTGGCCTCAGGGCGTTTCGGTGTGACTAGCCAATACTTGGTCAGCGCGAAGGAAATCCAGATCAAGATGGCGCAAGGGGCAAAACCTGGAGAAGGCGGTCAACTCCCCGGCAGCAAGGTTTACCCATCGATCGCAAAAGTGCGTCTTTCTACCCCGGGGGTGGGGCTGATTTCACCGCCTCCGCACCATGACATTTATTCGATCGAGGACCTTGCCGAACTCATCCATGACCTTAAGAATTCGAACCCACGTGCCCGCATTAGCGTCAAGTTAGTGGCGGAAGTCGGCGTCGGGACCGTGGCTGCTGGTGTGGCCAAGGCACATTCGGATGTGGTTCTCATCAGCGGTTATGATGGCGGCACAGGCGCTTCCCCGTTGACCAGCATCAAACACGCCGGCATCCCATGGGAACTTGGTCTTGCTGAGACTCATCAAACTCTGGTTCTCAACAATCTCCGCAGCCGTATTCGCGTTGAAACGGATGGTCAGCTAAAAACCGGAAGAGATGTCGTTGTGGCCGCATTGCTTGGAGCCGAGGAATTTGGTTTTGCAACGGCACCGCTCGTTTCGCTCGGTTGCATCATGATGCGTGTCTGTCATCTAAATACTTGTCCCGTAGGCGTTGCCACGCAGGATCCTGTGCTCAGGAAGAATTTCACAGGGGATCCAGCTCATGCCGTCAACTTCATGACGTTTATCGCCATGGAAGTGCGTGAGTTGATGGCTCAACTGGGCTTCCGCACGATCAACGAAATGGTGGGCCGAGTGGATCGCTTGGAGGCTCGTAAAGCCGTTGATCATTGGAAGGCTCGGGGCCTCGATTGTTCCAAGATTCTTTATGCTCCGCCGATGCCCAGCAGCGTTGGCCGTTTTGCCACCGAGACCCAGGATCATGGCCTTGAGGCGTCGCTGGATATGCAGGTGCTTCTCAAGCTGGCTGCCCCGGCTTTGGAGCGCAAAGAAAAAGTTTATGCCGAGGTGCCGATCCGCAACGTCAATCGTGTGGTGGGAACGATTCTGGGCAGCGAAGTCACCCGACTTTATGGGGCAGAGGGATTACCGGAAGACACGATTCGTTTCAAGTTTAAGGGGTCTGCGGGTCAAAGTTTTGGGGCATTCATTCCCCGTGGCATGACACTAACTCTGGAGGGAGATGCTAATGATTACGTCGGTAAAGGTCTCTCCGGTGGCCGGATTGTCATCCACCCTTCGGATGCTGCCACGTTCATCCCTGAACAGAATATGATCATCGGGAACGTTGCGCTGTATGGTGCGACCAGCGGCGAGGCTTATTTCAGGGGCATGGCTGGGGAGCGTTTTTGTGTTCGAAACAGTGGAGTCAAAGCGGTGGTGGAATCCGTGGGCGATCATGGCTGCGAGTATATGACCGGCGGAACGGTCGTCGTGCTCGGAGCGACAGGCCGTAACTTTGCCGCTGGCATGTCAGGTGGGGTCGCTTATGTGCTCGATCTTCAGGGTGATTTCGCCTCGAAATGCAACAAACAGATGGTGGAATTAGAAAGGTTGGAGGGTTCCGCCGAAATCGAGGAACTGCGTCAGTTGATCCAACAACATGTTCGCTTCACCCATAGCCAACTTGCGGCAAATTTGCTCGAGAATTGGGAAGCCACCCTGCTAAAATTCGTTAAAGTCATGCCAAAAGACTACAAGCGGGTGCTGCAAGCACTCGATCGAGTTAAGGCTTCGGGTTTAAGTGGGGAAGAAGCAATTATGGCGGCGTTCGAAGAGAACTCTAGGGATGCGGCCCGCGTCGGGGGTGGTTGATTCTCTCCGCCTAAGCTCAGGAAAATAAATTACGAACAATCTAGCACAGTCATAAAATGGGTAAACCTACAGGTTTCATCGAATATCTGCGCGAGCTGCCGCTTGATCGCTCCGCCGTGGCGCGTATTAATGATTACAATGAGTTTCATCTCCACATGGAGGAGAAGAATCTCAAGGAACAAGGCGCACGGTGCATGGATTGTGGCGTCCCGTTTTGCCATAATGGATCACTAATCAGCGGCATGGCCTCAGGTTGTCCCATCAATAATCTGATTCCCGAATGGAACGATCTGGTCTATCGCGGGTTATGGCATGAGGCCCTGAACCGACTGCATAAGACTAACAATTTCCCAGAATTTACTGGAAGGGTTTGTCCAGCCCCTTGCGAGGGGTCGTGTGTGCTCGGAATCAATAATCCGCCGGTCACGATCAAGAACATCGAGTGTACGATTATTGATAAAGGGTGGGAGCAAGGATGGGTCAAGCCGGAACCTCCTCTTAAACGCACGGGTAAGAGAATCGCAATTATAGGTTCTGGTCCCGCTGGGCTTTCGGCAGCGGCTCAGTTAAATAAAGCAGGCCATCACATTACGGTTTACGAACGGGCGGATCGGTTGGGCGGGCTACTCATGTATGGAATTCCTAACATGAAGCTGGATAAGAGCCTTGTGGTTCGACGCATTGATCAAATGACTCAGGAGGGAGTCAACTTTGTTACAGGGACAGAAATAGGCAAGAATCTACCTGCGCAATCGTTATTGACTGACTTTGATGCGACCGTGATTTGTACGGGAGCTACCAAACCGCGCGATTTACCGATCGAGGGTCGTAACCTGAAGGGGATCCATTTTGCTATGGAGTTTCTCCACAACAACACCAAAGCCCTTCTGGATAACCAAAACGGACCAAACTTTATTTCCGCCAAGGACAAGGACGTGATTGTGATTGGCGGTGGGGACACGGGAACTGACTGTGTGGGCACTTCCATGCGGCACGCTTGCAGGAGCCTGATCCAAGTGGAAATCCTCCCCAAACCTCCGGAACAACGCGCGAAGGATAATCCATGGCCCGAATGGCCGAAGGTTTACAAAATGGATTATGGCCAAGAGGAGGCGGCCGCCAAGTTTGGTTCTGATCCTCGGGTTTATCTCACAACCGTTAAAAAATTTGTTGGAGATGAGAACGGCCAAGTGAAGGCTGTTCATGTGGTAAGAATCGAGTGGCAGAAGGATGCGGAAGGCCGATTTTCCCCCAAAGAAATCGAAGGATCTGAGACAGTTTTTCCCGCTCAACTCGTGCTGCTGGCCATGGGATTTGTTGGGCCTGAGCAACCGCTTCTGGAGCAACTTGGAGTGGAGCGCGATGCACGCACCAATGCCAAGGCTGAGCATGAAAAATATATCACTTCTGTAAAAGGGGTTTTTGCAGCCGGCGATGTTCGTCGGGGGCAAAGTCTAGTCGTTTGGGCGTTCAATGAGGGGCGAGGTGTCGCACGTGAAGTGGATGCTTACCTGATGGGCTCAACTGATTTGACTTAAGTTGATGCCGGCCAGCACCGGCTCGTTCAGTCCCATGATTCGAAATATAATCTTCGACTGGTCTGGAACCTTGGTGGATGACCTGCCGGCAGTTTGGCAGGCCACAAACCATGTATTCCGTTCGGCGGGCCTTGAGGAAATAACCCTCGAGACGTTTCGCGCTGAATTCTGTCTTCCATTCAAAGATTTTTACGATCGTTTCGCCCCAAATATTCCATTTCCACAGTTAGAAAAATGGTTTCGAGAAAAGTTTAACACTGCACAGCATTCCGTGGAGCCTCTGCCCTATGCTCTGGAATTTCTGTTGGAGTGTCGCGCCAAAGGATTGAGAACCTTCGTCCTCAGCTCCGTGTTACCCGATGCTTATGTCATCCAAGCCAAAGCAGCAGGGTTTGAGGAGTTGATCGACCGATCGTATGCGGGTGTGCTCGATAAGCGGTTGGAGATTCAGAATCTGTTGACTTCAAACCAACTCCAACCCGATGAAACGTTGTTTATCGGTGACATGCAGCACGACATAGAAACTGCGAAGGCGGGTGGGGTTTACTCCTGTGGCGTGCTGACAGGTTACAACTCGCTCAGTCAGTTGCGTGCCTCCACACCGGATATTATTAGCGAAAATCTACGCCAATTGCACAGCGTGCTCATCGCTCAAGATTGGGAAATATCTCCCAATCGTGAATATCATTCTAAGCCTCTTCAACACTACCCGATTGCAACAGTAGGCGCGTTAATCTTCAACGATCGCGGTCAGGTGCTAATGATTCGTACGCATAAATGGTCTAACCTTTGGGGAATCCCGGGGGGCAAGGTGGAGTATGCGGAAACTTGCACCGAAGCGTTGGCCCGAGAGATTTTGGAGGAGACCAATCTCCGGGTCAAAGAGATCAAATTTGTCCTCGCCCAAGATTGCGTGAAATCTGCAGAGTTTTACCGCGAAGCACATTTTATTTTACTCAACTACACTTGCCAGGTGGATGGGCCCGATGTGGTGAGGCTTAATCACGAAGCGCAAGTCTCTCAATGGGTGGAGTGCTCCGAAGCACTGCAGCTTCCCATCAATCGACCTACTCGGCTGCTCCTCGAAACCGTTTTCGGGATTTCG
>WBXJ01000051.1 GCA_008933045.1 Verrucomicrobiota bacterium | reverse complement strand
GAGGTAGAGCAGATTCTGAACTCAGAAAATCCCGCCACAAACTCCGGTGATAGCAACACTCTCAAAACCGCCCACGCAAAACTCGACCAAGTCACCCAACCGCTCGCCGACCTCATGATGGAATGGGCGACCGATGCTCTCCTGCGTCAACGCGGTTTAATCTAACAGTTTTCGCCGCTGGTGTTTTGACTTTGGTTGGCGTAGTGTGAGGTTCATTCAATGAATCCCAATCACTTCATCAAAGCAACCGTCTGGTGCTCACTGATCGCTTCACTCTTTCTTGCTCCACGAGCGAGTGCTGCACCTCCCTCTTTTGGTGAACGCCTTGGGTGGAAGGCCGATCAAGTCGTCGTCATTCTCCACGTCGACGATGTGGGGATGTCTCGCTCCTCAAACCTCGGCGCCACCGAATCGATCGAGCAAGGCGTCGCCACCTCCTGGGCCGTCATGATGCCCTGCTCCTGGGTTCCTGACATCGCGCATTACCTCAAAAAACATCCCGAAGTGGATAGCGGATTGCACCTGACGCTCACTTCAGAATGGGAAGCTTATCGCTGGGGTCCGCTTGCCGGTAAAACTCAGGTTCCGGGCTTGGTGGATCCCGAAGGCTGCCTCTGGCGCAACATCGCAGGCGTCGTAACCAAAGGCTCCCCCGATGAAGTCGAACGCGAAATCCGCGCCCAGATTGATCGCGCGGAAACCATCGGATTACCAATCACCCACCTCGATTCCCACATGGGCACACTCTTCGCTCGCCCTGAATTTTTTGAACGATTCGTGCGCGTCGGTATCGAAAAGCAAATCCCGATCCTCGCCATCGGTGGACATGCCACTTATACCCGCATCGAAAACCCTGAAGCCGTCGGCAAAGTTCAAGAGATAATCCCCAAGATTTGGAACGCAGGACTTCCCGTTCTCGACGATTTACACACCGGCACTTACGGATGGAAAGCCGGAGAAAAAACGACTCGCCTCCTTGCCCTACTGGCCGAACTCAAACCTGGGATCACCGAAATCCTCTTTCACGCTTCCCGACCCACCGAAGATTTTCCTGTTATCACCGGCTCCAGCGAATCTCGTTTCGCCGACCTGAAAGCACTCACCGATCCCGCCGTTAAGAAACTCATCCAAGACAAGGGCATCGTCCTCACTACTTGGAAAGAACTCATGGCACGCAGGAAAAAAGCCGCGCCAATGCCGGAGAAATAAAGCCTGCCACGTCGGCCTTTTATCCTGTCGCAGGGGTTAGCCGATGTTTTGGAATTCTCCGCGAACGCGTTCGAGCAGCGTCTTGCTGAGGCGGATGCCTTCCGGTTCAGAGATATTCTCGCCTTCGTATTCGATCCCCAGATAGCCATGATATCCCGCGCTGAGCACGATCCTCATCATTCGATGGTAATCCACCAAAGTGTCTTCACCGCGTTTGTTGAAGTCATGAGTCTTGGCGGAAACTGCTTTAGCAAAAGGCATCATTTCGGCAACCCCCTGATACCGATCGTAATCATAGAAATTACCAAAGTCCGGCAAGGTTCCCAAATTAGGCAAGTTCACTTGGCGCATCACACCCGAGAGCCACTTGCCATTGGACGATAGGTGGCCGTGGTTCTCCACGATCACATTCAGGTGATGATCCCGAGCCAATAGAGCGAGCTTTCGCAGACCATCCGCCGCACGGTTCTGTTGATCCTCGAACGTGCCAACATTGCCCGTCTCCGCATTCACGCGCAGGGAGTGACAACCCAAAAACTCCGCAGCCTCAACCCACGGATAATGATTCTCGACAGCACGTTGCCGTTTGGCCGGATCCGGATCACCGAGATGACCCATGTCATCAATCATGATCAGTAGAATTCGCACCCCAAGATCATGCGCCCGATTCCTGAACTCAGTCAGATAGCCTTTATCCTTCGCTTTATCTTTGAAGAACTGATTGACCAACTCGATGGCGTCGATCCCGTAATCGTTCTTGGCGATCTTCGGAAAATCCAAGTGATCCATCTGTTTTGCCGCCAACGTACGGTGCAGCGACCACTCGGCCAGTGAGATTTTAAAGAGAGGCTGCCCGGGTGGTGCTTGGGGTATAGCCGCGAGACGCTTACAACCCGACATCGCCGATCCCGCCACCGTTGCGAAGGCAGCCCGTTGAAGGAACTCGCGACGATTCATAATTTCTCGATAAATCAAACCTGCCCCAAACTAACCACGGGAAACCGCGCCGCTCGTCTTTTTCTCATGAAAAGCTGCTGCGAAAAGCAGGAGGATTGCCACCGCACCAATCGCTGGGATAATCCAAATAGTTTGCCATTCATGACCGATAGCAGGCGGAACTGCGGTGTATTTTTTTAACACAATCCCCGAAATTAAAGACCCGACATACATGCCCGCACCATACGTCAGGAAAGCGACCAACCCCTGTGCCGCGCCTCGAATCTCAGGGCTGGCTTGCCGATCCACGTAGATCTGGCCCGTGACGAAGAAAAAGTCATAGCAAATACCATGCAGCACAACACCCATGATCAACATCCATGCCAGTGCCCCACCGTTGCCGTATGCAAATAGGAAGTAACGCGCCGCCCAAGCCGCAATGCCCACCAGCAACATCTTCTTTACCCCTAAACGACTAAAGAAAAACGGCATCACCAACATGAAAAAGATTTCAGACATCTGACCAAACGTCATCTTGTAAGCCGGCTCAGAAATGTTCACCTCGGTCAGGTAAAGGTTGGTGAAGTTATAATAAAACGCTAGCGGGATGCAGACCAAAAATGAGCCGAGTGCGAACATGGAGAATGATAAATCTTTGAACAGGCGCAACGCAGGTAGACCGATCACATCGCCAAACGTGACCCGTTGCCCTTTGCTCTTCGGCGGCGTGTGAGGCAGCGCGAACGAGAATAACGCCAAAGCCACTGAAGCCGCGGCACCCACCAACATGGGGACGGAACTCGCTTCTTGATGGAGTTTACCAATCAAGATTCCCGCCGCAATCCACCCGATCGTACCGAGAACGCGGATACCGGGAAATTCTTTGCCTGCATCTTTCATCTGACCGAACGCGATCGAATTCGTCAATGCCATCGTGGGCATATAACAAAGCGTGTGCGCCATGATCGCGCCGAAAAATAACCCCCACGTTTTTTGCGTCGAGGCAAGGTAGAGGAAAACCGCACCCATCAAGTGCAGCGTTGCCAAAACTTTTTCAGACGAGAAAAACCGATCCGCAATCATCCCCACGAACAGCGGGGCAATCATGGCTGCGAGATTCGTCGTGCTATAAGCAAGGCCAACCTGAGCACCGTCGAACTTCAACGTATTCGTCAGAAAGGTTCCTAACGTGACAAACCAAGATCCCCAAATAAAATACTGGAGGAACATCATGACCGAGAGTTGCAGGCGTACTTTAGTATTCATGAGCGACGTTTTGAATTAGATTTAACAAGACCATACCAACCAGTGCCAAACTTTGGCAAGCTCCGTGGAACCAAATTGACTCCATTACCCAGCTACAGGGGGCACCGGAGAACGGGCGTTCAAAAAAGTTTTCAAATCTTGCGCGCTCTTTCCTCCGAAACCTGAAATTTCCCCAATCTGTTCCACCGTCGCCATCCGAAGCCTTTGGATGGAACCGAATTTCTTGAGCAGCGCAGCCTTCCGGCGATCACCGATCCCCGGGAAATCATCTAAAATACTTTCGGAGATTTTCTTCAACCGCAATTGCGCGTTGAACGTGTTGGCAAAGCGGTGCGATTCATCACGCACGCGCTGCAATAATTTCAGTGCCCCACGGTCATGACTCAGCAACAGCGGTTCATTCACGCCGGGTTGGTAGATCTCCTCGTTTTCCTTCGCAAGACCGATAATCGGAATGTGCCCAAGTCCCAGAGCTTTGAGTTCCTCATGTGCAGCACCCAACTGCCCCTTGCCACCATCAATAAGGATCAGGTCAGGGAGCTTGACCACGGGTGCATCTTTTCTCTCCTCAGCCATTGATGGCACCGATTGGTTTTCCCGAAGTAGTCGCGTATACCGGCGGCGGACCGTCTCTGCCATGCTGGCAAAATCGTTCTGCCCCGTGACGCCCTTCATCTTGAAGCGGCGATAGTTTGATCGATCAGGTCGGCCCCGTCGAAAGCTCACCAACGACGCTACAACAAAAGTCCCGCCAATGTTTGAGATGTCGAACCCTTCGATCCGTTCGGGTGGCCCCTTCAAATGCAACGCATCCGCCAACTCCTGCAAGTCCCTCTCCGGATCCATCGAGAGGGGGAGGCTATAAGGAATCCGCTTGAACTTGTTCGTCGTGGGTCGTGTCCGCCGGAGATCTTCAATCGCATCCCGCATTTGAGCCGCTTTTTCAAAATAAAGCGCAGCAGAGGCTTTTTTCATCTCGGCCTCCAATTGCCTCTCAAGTTCTCCTGTTTGACCCTGCATGAATTCGACTGCCGCACGCACTTGTTGTAAATAATCCTCCTGTGTGACGTTGCTGATGCAAGGCGCGGTGCAATGTTTCAGATTGCCGTAGAGACAATGCTTGTAATCCTCCTCTCCAGGAGTGTGCGCTCGACAACCACGTAGGAAAAACTTCTTCCGAGCCATGGCCAACGTGCTCCGGAGCGCGGATGAATGCACGAACGGCCCAAAATAAAGCGCGCCATCCTCCTTCCGCAACCGAGTCAGCGTGAATCGAGGGATCGGATCGTTGAGGTTGATTTTAAGCAGGAGAAAATTTTTATCATCACGCAGGTCAATATTGAACTTCGGCTGAAACTCCTTGATCAGCTTACTTTCCAACAGCAACGACTCCGGCTCATTACGAACCACATGGATATCTAGATCATAGATCGCATCCACCAACGCATTGAATTTCAGATCCCAACCTTGACGTCGAGAAGGCTGAAAATAAGAAGAAACCCGTTTATGAAGATCGCGTGCCTTGCCGATATAAATGACCGTCCCAAAGCGATCCTTCATCAGGTAGATACCCGGCTTGTGCGGCATCTCACCAATTTTCTGACGGATCAACTCTCGTGCATTCATACCGTCACCTTGCACCGACTCCGCAGCCTTTGCTTAAGGCTGTGCGAGCTCCGGCTTCTCCATAAAAGCGTAGCAAAGCATATGACAAATCCCCATATGAGCATCCTCAACCCGTCCATAATGCTCAGAATCCACCACCACCACATGCTTCGCCAACTCCGCCAACCGACCACGCTTAGCTCCCACCAGCGCGATCGTCTCAAGCTGATGTGCATTCCCCCATTCGATCGCCTTGACCAAATTCGGTGAATTGCCACTGACACTCATCGTCAGCAGCAAATCGCCCGGGCGTGCATAGTTTGCCATCTGGCGCACAAAAATTTGATCATACGCATAATCATTCCCCAACGCGGTCAACCAACTGACATTATCATTCAAGGAAAGCACACGAAACCGGCGAGGCAATTTATCCGACGATCCTTTGCCGAGATCCGTCGCGAAATGTGAGGCATTCGCTGCACTGCCACCGTTGCCAAACACAAAAATCTGACGATCTGCCTGATAAGCGACCCGCAACTGTTCGATTAAAGCCGCCACCTGCGTCGCAGGGATCGAGTCCAAGGCCGCTTTTTGTTGACTGATATACTCTGCAATCCAAGATTCCATAATCCTAAGCATTGCAGAAACTCGTGGCCTTGGAAACTGACAAACCACAACCGAAATCAGGCCCCAATCTGTTCCGCCAAAAACAACGCTCCCACCGGGACAACATCCTCCGCAAGCCCCGCTAAAACAATCTCAGGCCCGGGTGCAAACGCGCTCATGACAAAACGAGGCAACGCTTTTGCCACCGCCAACCGCAGCGGATCTCCGACTAACGAAAGTCCTCCCCCCAGCACCACCACGCTCGGATGACACAAATGCACCACATGCGAAAGTCCCATCGCTAGATCCTCAGCCACCTCCACCAACAATCGTTGCGCAAGGTGATCCCCCTGATCCAAAGCCGGACGCAGAAACTGCGCCTCGCCCCGGTTCAAACCTGCCGCCAACCTTGCCAGCACACCGCTGGGTTCCTCCACAATCGCCGTCCGGATCCGACGATCCACCGCCCACCCCGAACAACGGGATTCGATAATCATCCCATCGCGATCCAGCCGAAGATGACCAAACTCCGCTTCACCCGGTGCCCGACCGTGATAAATCTGGCGGTCCACCACAAGCCCACCCCCTACTCCGCTCCCCATCGTCACATAAAAAACGGGGTTGATCCCTCGGCCAGCTCCCGCTAACGCTTCACCTAAAGCAGCCGTATTCGCGTCGTTCTCGACTCGAACAGGAGCATGAATCTGGGATTCCAACCACGAGCCCAGCGCGAACCCGGACCATCCCTCAACCTGATGCGAACACGCAATCACACCCGTCCTCCAATCCACCGGCCCCCCAAACCCCACACCCCCACCAGCCATAGGACGGCCTCGAATCAACCCCGGTAACGCCCCCTCGATCTGTTCGCGAATCCCCGCGCCGCCACGTCGAGAATCCACCTGCAACCGAATTCGTTCCACAATCTCCCCCCCAGCCAAGCCAAGGACCAGTTGCAGTTTGGTTCCACCGATTTCGACACCCAAGTATAAATTTGCCATGAGATTTTCGAGCTAAAGCATGGATCAACTCGCCCGACGTGAGAAGATTTTTGTAACAAACGCAGCGAGGTCGGAGTCATTCAGTTTGTCCTCTCGTTCGTTTTAGATTACTTTTGTGGGAGGAGCACCCAACTTATATGAAAACCAGCATAGGGAAGCAGCAAGGGTTCACGCTCATCGAGCTCCTTGTCGTCATCGGGATTATCGGAATCCTCGCCGGCATGCTCATGCCCTCCGTCGTGCGAGCCAAGCAAAAGGCGCAACGCATTAAGTGCTTAAACAGTGCGCGTCAACTCGGGCTTTCCGCAGCGGTCTACGCCAGCGACTTTGATGACGAGCTTCCTCCCCGACGACGCGTCACGAATGCGTGGCCCACCGCTTTAAAACCCTATTACATCAACGCCAACATTCTGAAGTGCCCCGCAGATCGCATGCTCGAGTCCCGCAGTTACCTTATCAATGGCTGGAATGACTATTGGGAGAAAACCCTTTCACCTGTCGATTATCGAAACATGATGCGCTGGTCCTACCCCCACGGCATAAGATTTACCGACGTGCGCTTGCCCTCCGACACCATTCTGTTCGGCGAAAAACGGATTGGTTCTTACCATATGCATATGGATTTTGGGCAGGACGCAGGCAACGACAAAAAAGAGGTCGCTCAAAACATGCATTCCTACGGAAACGGCGGAAAATCTGGTGGGTCGAACTTCGCCTTCATCGATGGTAGCGTCCGCATGTTGCCTTATGGAGGCTCGGTCAAGCCTATCAACCTTTGGGCCGTCACCGAGCTTTGGCGATCGGCTCCGGTAGATTTGCCATAGCCTCGGCCCCATGACGACCGAAGTAAACCTACCCCAAATCCCGATCACCTTCGGGGATCTCAAACGCCATCCTGACCTCGCCCCACAACAGAAAAACGGGCACCTTCTCATTCAATACTACTCCGCCTTGGTGTTCGGAGTCGCCTCCGCCCTGCTTCCCAACGAGCCCGCAGCACACGAGCGAATCGTTTGGGTGGTTTTTGATTTATTAACGCATCGGTGGAAACGCGTTCCAAAAAAGACAACCCTTGCCGCTTGGTTACTACGCACGGCCTGGTTTGCAGTCCAACGAGAACAACGCGCCCTTGACCGACCTAAGACTCCGCTCCGCTCCGAGCTCATGGCTCGCGCTCTGCTCACAAAATATATCCTGCGCCTTTCACCCAAGCTCGCAGATCCCATCGTCCTCGTGTTCATCTGCCAAAATTCCATCCCAGGCTTAGCCTCAGCTTGGCGGATCAAAGAAGCCACCCTCGCGGCACGAGCCAAAAAAGCGTTCACACGGATCGAAAAATTGCTACGCCACACAGGAGTCACTGAAGCCCCGATCGCAGTCCTCCAATCCCTCGCCGTTCCACTCCCTCCGGATCTCTACGAACAACTCCGCACACACTTGCAGACGGTGTTACCCGTAAAACCTCTGCGATCCCCTCTGTTCAAGAACACCTTGCGATCCTGGCGTTGGCTCGGGTTCCGCCGGTTTTGGAGCAGGGTACTCAATACCCTTGCTGGGGTGATCACCGTGATGATTGTTTTGGGTCTCACATTTTTTTGGCTCGCCACCAACGGTTTTCTGACCCTCTGGAGCATCAGGAATAATAACCGTCGCTTGGCCAAGGAAATGCCCGAGATCCTCCAACCCGCGCGGCCGTGGACTGCGACGACGGATCATCAAATATCCCTCCCCAACAATTCATCCACTCTCTACACCTTAACCAATATCTGGGTGGCCAAACTCAGCTTCACTTCCGACGCTTGGAAGGACATCAAGCCCTCGACCACCGCGCCCGTGCGTAGGATTCACCAACCCGATGGATCAATCAGCCTCCGAAATCCCAAAGCCCAACGCAGCGGCCTTTCAGGCGTCCTAGGATTCGACTTCAATTGGGCTCATGGAAATTTAGAGTTCGCTGGCCAAAACTTTCCAGATGTGGCCGTCCGATTCCGTGGCAATGGCACTTACGTCAATTCCTTATTCGGCAACAAGCAATCCTTCAAGGTGGACCTCAACAAATTCACCAAAGGCCAATCCTTCGCGGGAATCCATACGCTAAACTTCCTCAACGCTATTGCTGATAACTCCTACCTACACGACACGTTGGGTGAACAATTATTCCGCGACCTTGGCGTCCCGGGTCCACGCACTGCTTACGCCTACCTGACCGTCGATGCCCCCGGGGCGTTGACCAACCAAGCCCTCGGCCTATATGTCCTCATGGAGAACATCGACGCTGATTTTGCTGCCGACCGATTTAAGAATAAAGCAACCCCCATCTTCAAACCTGTCACCCCATATCTCTTCAAGGATTTAGGCGATAATTGGAAATCGTATGCGGATATCTACGATCTCAAAACCAAGGCCACCCCAGAGCAACTAGACCGCGTGGTGCAATTCTCGAAACTATTGACCCATGCAACCGACGACGAGTTCTCGCGCCGCCTAGCAGAGTTTTTAGATCTGGAAGAATTTGCAAGTTTTCTAGCCGGTCACGTTCTTCTCTCCAGCTACGATGGCTTTTTGGCAAACGGCCAGAACTATTATATCTACCTCGACCCTCTCTCCAGCAAGTTTGGATTTATTTCCTGGGATCAGGATCATGCCTGGGGCGAATTCCCTTATGTGGGCGATGCGGACTCCAGAGAAAAAGCCAGCCTTTGGGAGCCAAGCAGCTATCAAAACCGTTTCCTCCAGCGCGTTCTAAAAGTCGAGGCGTTCCGGACGATTTATCGAAGCCGTATCGAATCCGCGCTCACCAATTATTTTAATCCGGATTACCTTTTCCCGAGGATCGATCATCTCGCTTCCCTCATCCGACCTGCCGTCGCAGCGGAGTCTGATTTCCGTTTGAAACGATTCGATCAATCCGTCAGCACCAATTGGGTCACAGGCCCCCGCGAGGGCCGGATGGAAGGGCCCAAAAGCCCAGTCCATCAAATCAAACGGTTCGTGACCAACCGTACCCAATCGCTACGCGAACAACTGGACGGCAAATCCAAAGGCCGAACCCTCCGCGGAATGAACATCGGAAAAAAGAACGATCCCGATAAATCTTCCGAGGATTAAACCCCTCAGTTCTTAGCTCAGGGCTTGTCGTATTCCCCGATCGAACGTAGCCAGATATTCCGAAAACGCATCGGGTTATTGTGATCCTGCAGCTCGATATACATCTCCGCCGGATGCGGCCGATCATAATTGCCGTTCGCACGATGAGGTGTCGTTCCCGCGTATTCCTTTTTATGATGCAGCAACACACCGTTATGGATCAGGGTCACACTCGCTTTCTTCATGATTTTTGAGTCCTTATCCCATCGTGGGGATTCAAAAATAATATCATACGACTGCCATTGACCCGGAGCTTTGCTCGCGTTCACAAGGGGTGGGCTTTGGCCATATAGCCCCCCGCATTGACCATCGGGATACGTCGGGTTGTTATAAGAATCAAGCACCTGAATCTCATAAACTCCATTCAGCAAAATTCCGCTATTCCCACGACCTTGGCTATTCCCATCAACCTTGATCGGCGTAGCGAATTCGATGTGCAGTTGAAAATCTGCAAACTTATTTTTAGTACGAATACTTCCCGTCTTAGGGGCGACTTCCATATAGCCATCCTCAATCTTCCACTTCGCAGGACTGCCATCTCCCTGTTGCCAATTACCCAGTTGCTTCCCATCAAAAAGGATCACCGCATCCGAAGGTGCCGGTGCCAGATGACTAAAGGAAGCCCCCGTAGTCACAAGGCGAGGCTGCGGTCGATCTCCATCATGAACATGCCACGAAGTCCCTGGAATGATAGGCGTGTCCTTGTACCCAAGTTTGGGTGCATCGGCGGCCCAGAGTGTTGCGCAACTCCCTACAATGAGGGCGGAATAAATCATTTTCTTCATATAATTGTTCACTGAGTCCCCAAACTCTTCCGTTTGCCCCTCCAGAAAGCAAGCGATACTATCCGCTTGCGCTCCGACTTTGCGGCGGGTTTAATCCCCTTCCTTAACCTGATCTACCAACTCTCATGAAAATACTCACGCTCGCCCTCTTGTTCTGTGGACTGCTTGCAGTCATCACACCGACCCATGCCGAAGACAAAAAATCGGCAGAGGACCAACTCCGCGCCTTGGTCGAAAAAGTTCAAATCAAACTCAAGGCCAACAAACGGACCGAATCGGATCTCGCTGACGAGCTCAAGGAATTTGACACGTTGATCCTCGAACACAAAACCGAGAAGACCGAGGAAGTTGCCCGCATTTTTTTAATGAAGGCCATGTTGTATGTCCAAGTCTTAGAACTTCCCGACAAAGGCGTTCCCCTCATCAAACAAGTCCAAAAAGATTTTCCTGAAACCGAAGTTGCGAAGCGCGCCGACAAACTCTTAGCTTCCATCGAAAGTCAGGCAGAGATCACAAAAATTCGCAGCCAATTGAGCATTGGATCCGGATTTCCAAACTTCGAAGAAAAAGGTTCAGACGGCCAACCGCTCTCCATCGCCGCCTTTAAGGGCAAAATTGTCCTCGTCGATTTTTGGGCCACATGGTGTGGGCCCTGCATTGCAGAACTTCCCAACGTCCTCAAAGCGTTCGAAAAATATCATAGCAAAGGTCTAGAAATCGTCGGCATCAGTCTGGACGAGGATAAAGAAAAATTCGCCGCATTTTTGAAACAACATTCCATGCTCTGGCCCCAATACTTTGATGGCAAAGGGTGGCAGAACAAACTAGCGGCCAAATACGGTGTGAACAGCATCCCTGCAACCTACCTGCTCGATAAAGAGGGAAAGATCATCGCCAAAGACCTACGAGGTGAAGCGTTGCTGACCGAGTTGGAGAAACTCCTCGGAAAATAACCACCCGCAATTTTCCTGATTACAACAAACGCTGCTGAGCCGAAACTCGTGGAGCAAGCCCCAATCGTTGGTAGCCCAACTCGGTTACCACCCGCCCTTGCGCCGTCCTATTCAGGTAACCTTCCATAATCAAATACGGTTCATACACCTCCTCGATTGTGTCCGGTTCCTCCCCCACCGCCACCGCTAACGACGAGACACCCACAGGGCCCCCTCCAAACTTTAAAACAATCGCCTCCAGTATTCGCTTATCCATTTCGTCCAAGCCGTGTTGATCAATCTCCAGCAAGGCCAAAGCGCGATCCGCGATATCAATACTAATGCGTCCATCCCCCCGCACCTGCGCATAGTCGCGCACACGCTTCAGTAAATTGTTAGCGATGCGTGGAGTGCCACGACTTCGCCGCGCAATCTCCAACCCTCCTTCCTCATCAATCTCAATATTGAGCAGATGCGCCGACCGAATCACAATTCGCTGCAACTGTTCCGCCGTGTAATAATCCACACGCTCCCGCACAGGAAAACGCGTCAGCAACGGCGCAGACAACAAACCGCTCCGCGTCGTCGCGCCAATCAACGTAAACCGAGGTAAGTTCAGCCGAATGCTCCGCGCATTGGGTCCCTGATCAATAATAATATCCAGTTTGAAATCCTCCATCGCTGGATAAAGATATTCCTCAATCGTTTTTTGCAGACGATGAATCTCGTCAATGAACAGGAGATCTCCTTCCTCAAGATTCGTCAGCAACCCTGCAAGATCGCTCGCCTTCTCAATCGTCGGCCCTGAAGTCGTCTTTAAGTTTCCGCCCATCGACTTCGCGATGATATTTGCCAACGTCGTCTTTCCTAATCCGGGAGGACCATTCAACAAAATATGATCCAACGGCTCCCCTCGCTGCTTCGCCGCCTGAACCGAAATCTCCAACCGTTCCTTCACCTTCGCTTGCCCTGTGAACTCGGAAAAAAGCGACGGTCGCAACGTCATTTCGAGAACAACATCCGGCTTCGTCAAAACTTCCGCATTCGGGCGTTCAGGCATAAAATTCAAAGACTGCAAGCCCGTTCTCAGGTCTTCAACGGACATCCTACATTCAACCCATGTTGCAAACAATACGCCGCGTTTTCCACATACTTTTGCGCCCAACCTTTCAACGCAGCACGCTCCTCGCTGCTCAGCATTTTGACCACCTTCCCCGGCGTACCAAGCACAAGCGAACCTGCAGGCACCTGCATCCCACCTGGCACCAACGCATTCGCCCCAATGATTGATTGGGCACCAATCACCGCTCCATCCAGAATCGTCGCCCCCATCCCCACCAAGCACTCATCACCCACCACGCACGCATGCACCACTGCCGAATGGCCCACCGTCACCCACTCACCGATCACACACGGAAAATCATCCGCCAAATGCAGCACCGCGTTGTCCTGAATGTTGCTGTAAGCTCCCACCGATATCCGGTGAATATCCCCGCGAAGCACCGCGCCAAACCAGACACTGGCATGATCCCCCAACGTCACATCCCCCAGAACCACGGCCGTGCTCGCAATATAAACCCCAACCCCCAGCACAGGTTGCTTGCGCAAATGCGCTTCAAGTTGATCATACAACATTACATTCTGAAAGTGCGGCGACCCGACAAGAAAATCGAGTG
>WBXJ01000050.1 GCA_008933045.1 Verrucomicrobiota bacterium | reverse complement strand
GCAAGCCATGCCTCACGGAGAATTGTTTCGGACTCGCGACGTGCTTGCGTTAGAAGGGTTGCTTGATCGAGAGCCGCAGCTTCGCGCTGCCGACGCAATTTCCGATGTGTCCACAGAGTTCCTCCGGCGACACCCAAAGCGAGCATCACGAAGTCTTGTAAATTGATAGGTTCAAATTGCATCAGCGATTTTTTACAGTCTGAGAGAACACCTCCCACCGCGCTGGGGTAAATAAAAGATCTAAACGAACGTCATGCGCTTCCACGGGCACTTGCTTCACGAGTTGGTGGTCAAACGCTACACCACATTTAATTCCACTCGTCTGGGCTAGCAACCGATCATAAAACCCTTTCCCACGCCCCAAACGATGTCCCTGACAGTCAAAGGCTAACCCGGGGACGACGATGAAGTCCAGTTGCTTCAGCGGGAGTTCCGGTGCTTGTTCACAGGGTTCACGGATTCCAAAGGCCCCGGGCTTAAGGCTCAACCAATCGTCGACGAAACTGGCAGCACAAAAATCATTCGATACCGGACGAAATCGCGGCATGTAAAATTCCTTCTCAGGTTGGTTTGTGGGGCTGAGATAAGGCACTAAGTCGGGCTCGTCCGTGAGGGGCGAGTAAAGCAAGATACGCTTCGCTGCCTGCCAATCGGGATGAGCCAGAAGTTTTTGAAAAATGGTTTGGGACGCTTCATGACGCTGCTCAGAAGTCATTCGTTGCGTCAGTTCACGGTGACGCATTCTCAACTCGGCTTTTGTTGATAATGAACCGTCGGTCATTTTGATCTTGGCCTCGCGGATTCTAATTCATTCCGCCATTTTTCGACACGTTCCTTGATCTTTCGCTCGGCTCCCTGATCGGTGGGTTTGTAGTAACGACGGTTAGCACCCAAATAATCCTGTGCCACAAAATGGCCGGTATGATCATGCGAATAATCGTAGCCTTGACCGTGGCCAAGACGCTCCGCTCCTTTGTAGGAGCCGTCCCGAAGGTGAGAAGGAACTGCGAGGGTGCGGCCCGCTTTGACATCTTCCAAAGCAGCGTCGATTGCTTGATACGCGCTGTTACTTTTCCAAGCAGAAGCAATGTAAACGGTGGCTTCCGCTAAGGGAATCCTGGCCTCGGGCCAACCCACAAACTCGGCGGCATCCTGAGCGGCAACTGCCAACACTAGAGCCATCGGATCTGCCAACCCCACATCTTCAGCAGCACAAATCACAATCCGACGTGCAATAAATCGCGGATCCTCACCCGCATGAATCATCTTCGCAAGCCAGTAAAGCGAGGCATCAACATCGCTCCCACGCATTGATTTGATAAACGCGGAGATGGTGTCGTAGTGAGCATCACCATCTCCATCGTAAACGATCGCCTTCTTTTGAATGCTCTGTTCAGCCACAGCGAGGGTGATGTGGATAAAACCATTGGCGGAAGTAGAAGTCGTGAGAGCGGCGATTTCGAGGGCATTGAGAGCCTTTCGCGCATCACCATCGCTCATGCGCGCGAGATGCTGCAAGGCATCCTCGTCTGTGTGTAGCCGCATATGTCCGAGGCCCCGTATCGGATCTAGCAACGCTCGACGGAGGAGCTCGATGATATCGGACTCCGTGAGCGGAAGCAGTTCAAAGATTTGAGACCGTGAGACCAGCGGAGAGTTAACGAAGAAAAACGGATTGTGCGTCGTCGCTCCAATCAAGCGGATAATCCCGCTCTCGACATCGGGCAATAAAACATCCTGCTGGTTCTTGTTGAAGCGATGGATTTCATCGATGAAAAGGATCGTGGATTGCCCTGAATTCTGGAGTCGATTTTGAGCACCCTGAAGAACGCGGCGCATGTCGGCGACATTTGATTCAACGCCGCTGAGTCGCTCAAAACGAGACTTAGTTTGCCGCGCCACAATCTGAGCAAGCGAGGTTTTTCCCGTACCCGGCGGGCCGTAGAGTATTAGAGATTGAATGCGATCAGCCTCAATGGCTCGACGCAGGAGCATTCCCGCAGAAAGGATATGCGGTTGACCGATATACTCCTCAATCGTTGCCGGCCGCATGCGGGCAGCCAATGGAGCCTGACGTAGATTGGACTGAACGGATTCGGCCGCTGAATTCTTTTCAGCGGTTTCGGCAGGTTGGAAAAGTTCTTCCTGAGCCACAAATCAACGTTACCACGCTCCGTGAAAGGAGCGATATTCGAAAAAAGAAAAACCCCACCGTAATGCCGTGAATAACAGTTCCTTTGAACTTTTTACAGAAACAGTTGGAACCGACATCAAGGCTTCGGACTTCCAGTTAAGGCCTGTCTTCAGCCTCTGATGGGAGGCCCCATTGATTATTTAAATACGACCAAAGGACTTTTGCTTCTTACCACGAACATGGCAGGGTAAATTGAATGCTGCGCCGCTCAAAGATCTATATCACTCCCCAATCATGCGACACAGCACAGACAAAACTCAAGTGAAAACGTCCTAATTTTTGGGCAACGTTGGTACATCGTGCCCGCCCTGATGAGGAAGGGGCGACTCTAAAGGGTCGCATTTTGGTTTCGCTTGACGATTCTTCATTAAGTGTTAAAAATGAGAAGAATCATAGTTCCCTTATGACTAAACATGATATCGTGGTTCGAATCAGCGAGGAAACTGGCCTAGGCAGAATTCAGGTGGCTTCAGTCATTCAGAAGACCATGACCTGCATTGGGGAACAGTTAGCTCTGGGGCGCAAAGTGGAGCTTCGTAAGTTTGGAATTTTCTCAGTAACCGTGCGGAAGGCACGTGTGGGAAGGAATCCTAACGTTCCCAATGTTGATGTCATGATTCCCTCTCGCGCCGTCGTTAGGTTCAAATCGGGCAAGGATCTTCGCGATTTGGTTGTTAATCTCACAGCGCAAAAAGTCAAAGCCGCTGCCGAAGCTCAATCGGCTGAGACTCGCAAGTGAGTAAATCTTGCTCTGACGACAAATAAAGTTTTACGTTTTGGGTGTCTCTCAACAAGAGCACCCTTTTTCATTTCAAAATGGAACGATTACCCGGATTTCGCGATTTTTATCCTGAGCCGCTGCCGCAACCCGATGCCTGGAGTGCGAATGTGCGCACTCATATTTTTGATACTTGGCGGGCTGTGGCTCGACGCTACGGTTTTCAAGAGTATGACGGGCCCCCGTTGGAGTCTCTGGAACTGTTCACTACTAAGAGCGGCGCTGAAATCGTCGGTCAGCTTTATAACTTCACGGACAAAGGTGAGCGACCCATTGCGCTTCGTCCTGAGATGACTCCCACGTTGGCTCGCATGATCGCGGCCAGTGAACGCGCTTATAAAAAACCGATTAAGTGGTTCGCGCTCCCACAATTGTTTCGTTACGAGCGACAACAAAAGGGACGCTTGCGGGAGCATTTCCAGTTCAACGCCGATATTTTTGGCGAGAACGACGTCGCTGCCGATGCTGAACTTATTGCGTTACTGATTGATACATTGCGAGCGCTTGGGTTGACGTCGGATGATTTTGTCATTCGACTGAGTAGCCGCAATGCGTGGCAGGACTTTTTCTCTACCCGTTGCCTCGAAACTTCGAAAGCATACGACTTCTATCAAATCATCGACAAGATGGAGCGCGAGGATCCTGCTAAGAGCGAGGCTTTGCTTCAAGCCCTGGGTTTCTCGTTGGCGGAGGTGAAACATTTCATTGAATCCGCCGTCCCGACAGCCGAGCTGCAATTGATTTTAGATAACCTGAAGGCACGCGGATTAGCAGAGTTTATTCGCATTGATTACAACGTCATTCGAGGACTCGCCTACTATACCGGAGTTGTCTTTGAGGCGTTTGATTGTAAGGGTGAATTTCGCGCCATCGCTGGGGGTGGCCGTTACAACAATCTTGTTAAACTTTTGTCCGGGGGAAAGGTTGATCTCGCTGGCCTTGGTTTCGGTATGGGCGACGTGGTGCTAACCGAGTTGCTCAAGGCACGCAAGCTCCTTCCCCAGTTTGGAGTCAAACTACCCGCCTACTGTTTGGTTGAAGATGAAACCCTCCGACCTGCCACCCTGGGTTTAATCCAAACATTGCGTGACGCCGGACTTGGAGCTGATTACCCGCTTGTAGCAACCAAGCCCGACAAACAGTTTAAACGCGCACAGGAGTTGAACGCCGAACATGTCATCCGACTCGACAGACAGGAGGATCATTCGGTTGTCGCAAAAGTGAAGAACTTAAAAACTCGAACTGAAGTTGATCTTCCGCTTGCAGAAGTTGCCGGTCATATTCTAAGCGCCAAAACCACAACTCAGTAAACCCCGCTGCTTCATGTTCACTAGGATGCAATTTTGTTCAGGCGTTTTAAGCATACTTTGCAGCCTCTGGGTTCTTGGTTCTCTCCCGACAGAAGCACAGGCGGTCTCGAAGAAACTTAAAACGGTCACAGCCCTCAACTACCCCTCAGAACTGCACAAGGAGAAATGGGATGAGATGGGTGCGGCAGTGGATGAGGCGATTGCCAAGCAGCAACTTCCTGGCGGGGTGCTTTGGTTGGAGAGAAATAGCCAACATTTTTCTAGTGCATTTGGAAAACGCGCACTCGTTCCTAGTGTAGAACCAATGACCGAGGATACGATTTTTGATGCCGCTTCCTTAACTAAAGTCGTTGCGACGACTCCTGCAATCATGCTGTTGATCCAACGCGGCAAGATTGATCTCGAGGCTGTGGCGTCGAAATATTGGCCGGCGTTCGGAGTGCTGGGAAAGGAGCAGATTACCGTGCGACAGTTGCTCACTCACACTTCAGGTCTTCGGCCCGACCCTTCACTTACCCCGGTCTGGACAGGCACCGCCACAGCGTTGCAGCTCACCTGCGAGGAAAAGCTGATGACGCCTCCGGGGGAAGCCTTTTGTTATAGCGACATTAACTTTATCGTGTTGGGGGAATTGGTTCGACGTGTTAGCGGCAAGCCACTCGACGAATACGTTCGCCTGAATCTGTTTAAGGTTTTAGGGATGAACGATACCAGCTCTAACCCTCCCGAGAATCATCGAGGCCGAATTGCTCCGACTGAACAGACCGCTTCCGGAGTGTTGCGAGGCATCGTGCATGACCCGACGGCGCGACGCATGGATGGGGTTGCTGGGCATGCGGGTCTGTTCACCACCGCTGCTGATTTAGCTAAATTTGCGCGAGCACTCCTCAACCAAGGACGAGATCATGATGGGGCAATTTTCAATCCTGAAACTGTGCGATTGATGACTGAGGTGCAGACGCCAGCCAAGGTCACCGCACGTCGGGGATTGGGCTGGGATATCGATTCACCCTATGCCGGACCGCGTGGGAAAGTTTTTCCCATTGGTTCCTACGGACACACTGGCTGGACCGGCACCTCGCTTTGGATCGATCCCTTTTCAAAAACCTTCGTGATCTTTCTTTCCAACCGCAACCACCCGACCGAGGAGGGAAGTGTGTTGGGGCTACGGCACCGGTTAGGCACACTGGCTGCTGAGGCGGTGCAAACTTTTAACTTCGCCTTCGTCCCGGGTTCCTTACCGCCGTTGACAGAACGTGCGGAGAAACCTAAGTCGTCCGTGGTTCCATCAACCGAAGTGCTCAACGGAATCGATGTGCTGGAGAAGGAGAACTTTCGATCGTTGCGTGGTCTAAGAATTGGACTCATCACAAACCACACTGGAAGGAATCGGAAACGAACTCCAACTCTCGACTTACTTGCAAAAGCCGAAGGAGTCTCCTTGGTAGCCCTTTTTAGTCCAGAACACGGCATTCGTGGTCAGCTTGATACCACTGTGGATGACTCAAAAGATGAGCAAACAGGTCTGCCGGTTTACAGTCTCTACGGCAACCGTCGGATCCCAACGACCCAGCAACTGACGAACCTCGACGCGTTGGTTTTTGACATCCAAGATATCGGTTGCCGTTTCTACACCTATATCTCGACCCTGGGCAATTGCTTGGATGCGGCACAGAAAAATGGGCTACGATTTTTTGTTTTGGATCGGGTGAATCCAATTTCAGGCGACACCGTGGAAGGTCCGCTCCTTGGTGGAGAGGAGAGTTTTACCGCCTTCCATCCCCTCGTCGTGCGACATGGCATGACCACAGGTGAACTCGCTCGTATGTTCGTAGCGGAACGCCGATGGAAGGTAGACTTGACCGTGATTCCAGTCCAGGGTTGGAACCGAAACCATTACTTCGACGCAACCGGATTACCATGGACAAATCCTTCGCCCAACATGCGTAGCCTCACGGAAGCAACGCTTTATCCGGGCATCGGACTGCTCGAAACCACCGCGCTTTCAGTGGGCCGAGGGACGGAAACACCCTTTGAAGTGATCGGTGCCCCTTATATCGACGACTACAAACTCGCCCTCGAAGCCAACCGTTTGGGACTGCCTGGCGTGCGCTTTGTACCGATACAATTTACACCCAACGCCAGCGTGTTTGCGAACCAACGATGCCAAGGCGTCAACCTTGTGGTCACTGATCGCAATCGGTTGCGGTCTGTCGCGACGGGAGTTGCATTGGCAACACTTTTGCAACAACTGTACCCGACAAAGTTTGGGGTCGATAAATTTGACCGCCTTCTGGTTCATCCCAAAACCATGCACCAAATCCGTAATGGAACCGCCTGGGCCGAGATTGAAAAAAGCTGGTCATCAGAACATCGGGAGTTTCTCAAGAGGCGAACTCAATATCTGCTGTATTAGAGCATCGAAACTTGCACGATTAATTTCCTGTCTTCAGTTGACTTCGAACTCCTAAACAATTAACGAAATTTCCCAGCTTTTCTGTCCGTTTTATCGAAGCATGCCCAGTTGGAATAAATCGGCAGAAGGCGCAAGGTTTTGATCTCGCAAAACGATGGCGGCAACAGAAAGTCCAGCGCGCGCTCGTCAGGCAGCGGGTGACTTGATTGTGGCAAAAGCCTCCAACGCCACTTCGCGCGCGATGGCATGGCTGACGATAGGTTCTGGATAATCACGCCCAAGTTCCACACCAGCGTGAGCCATGATTTTGCTTGGCGCTTCCCACGGCTTATGCAGCCACTCACCGGGAAGTTGCGCGAGTTCGGGACACCACTTGCGGACATATTGGCCGTGAGGATCAAACTTCTCGCCCTGACTGGTTGGATTGAAGACCCGGAAGTAGGGTGCGGCATCCGCACCGCAGCCGGCAGTCCATTGCCAGCCGAGCGTGTTCTGCGCGAGGTCGGCATCCACCAGCGTATCCCAAAACCACCGTGCGCCTTCCTGCCAATCAAGCAGCAAATCCTTCGCCAGAAAACTCGCGACAATCATACGGACACGATTATGCATCCAACCGGTCGCGAACAACTCACGCATCCCCGCGTCCACGATGGGATACCCGGTGCGGCCTTTTTGCCACGCGCGAAGCCAGGCTGCGTCTTTGCGCCACGGAAAATTTTTGAAGTTGGCGCGCAAGGGTTCGGTGGGTGTCTGGGGAAAGTGGAAAAGCAAGTGGTGCGAGAACTCGCGCCAGCCAATTTCGGAGACAAATTGCGAACGGCGCCATTGCTCGACAGGCAAGCCACGCTTCAACGCCAGCTGCCGCAAACCATGCCAGACCTGGCGCGGGCTGATTTCACCGAAGTGCAGGTATGGCGACAAGCGGGACGTGCCGACGAAATCCGGCCGATTCCGGTGGTCTGTGTAATCGTCGAAGGCTTTGGCGAGAAAACGATCGAGGTTGACGGTCGCACCCGCCTCGCCCGGCTGCCACGCAACACGCAGCCCGTCCCCCCACTTGAACTTAGGCTCAAGTTCGAGTTCCCCGAGCGCAAGGGACTTCGGCCACTTCGGAGGTGCGGGCAGAATTTTCGGCGCAGGCAAAGGCTCCGCGGGGTCGGGCTTGGCGAGGCAGTGTTTCCAAAACGGGGTGAATACCTGAAACGGCTTCTTGCTCTGATTCTGAATCGTCCAAGGTTCATGCAGCAGCGCGCCGTTGAAGCTTTCTGCACTGAGACCGTCGCAGCGAAGCGCTTCCTTCACTTGGCGATCGCGCGTAATGACAGCTGGCTCGTAGCGGCGATTCCAGAACACCTCGTCGGCGTGGGTCTCTTTGGCGATTTCGCGCAGCGTTGCGAGTGCCGGTCCGAAACGAATGATTAACCGCGAGCCGAGCTCTCGCAACCGGGCGTCGAGCGCCGCGAGCGATTCATGCAACCACCACCGCGAAGCGGCTCCAGGGTGCCACGGCGTTTCCTCCTCGGGAGCGTAAATGAACAAGGGGATAACGGCCTTCCCTGACTGCATTGCTGCGTGAAGCGCCGGATTGTCGGCGAGGCGGAGGTCGTGACGAAACCAGACGATGGCGGGAGCGAGTTTCATAGGTAGAATCAGATCATCGCCCGGCGGGCGAGGCTTTGATCCAGGCAATCTCCAGCCGAAAGGGCCCGGCCTGTTTGTCCGATATGAGAAATCCAACCGAGTTGACTTTCGCGGGATTCAGCAGCGGCACGTCGGTCAGGATACGACCACGGAAGGTTGGGACAAAATCGCTGAACGCAAGCCGATGCTCCTCCCACTCGCCTTGCTTAGTCGTGAAACTGGTTTGGTAAAGTTGGCTGTTGAAGCTCGCCCCGGTGCGCACGCTGAATTTGTAACCGCGCCCATCCCCCCGGACACGCAGGACAAAAGCGGTGAGGCCGGTGAGGTTCTCGCCCACGGGCGCAGAGCGGACGGAGGCGAACCCGCCGTTGTTCTCCAGCCGCACCGTGCCGCTGAAAACGGCGCAGGCGTTCGTCAGCACCTGAAACTGACTTGTGGAAACACCGCCCATCACATCATCGTTTACCACTTCCCACGCAGGCGAATTGGTTACGGCCTTGAAGTCGAAGAGGGTTTTGTCGGTTGCCGTGTCAGCTTTCATGGTGATAGCGAAGGATGTTAGCACAATGGCAGTAATTAATTGAGCGAAGTTGGTTAAAGTCGAAGTCATTTGCGTTTCAAAAATTTAAGGGTTCAGTCGATACAACATGAAGTTCAACACGGCCGCGAAAGTCACCCACGCAAGGTAAGGCGCAAGCAGCCAGGCAGCGACGCGGCTGACGGGCCGAAATGCCGTCAGGGTGGTGACAATTGACAGCCAGAGCAGTAGGATTTCAGCAAAGGCCACGCCCGGCCGGTGCAAGCCGAAGAACAAGGGCGACCACGCCCCATTGAGCGCGAGTTGCACCAGGAACAAACGCAGCGGACGGCGTTGGGCGGCGAAACCTCCGCGCTTCCAAACCAGCCACGCCGCCACCGCCATCATCGTGTAGAGCGACGACCACACCGGCCCAAAGATCCAGCCGGGCGGATTCCACGACGGCTTTTTCAGCCTGGCATACCATTCCCCGGGCATAAAGAACGCGCCGAGCGATGCGGCGCTGAAACAAAGGACCAGCCAACCCGCGAGAGCGAAGGCGAGGCGGAAGTTGGAGCGTTGGGCAGAGATCATGGACACAGGATTCAATTAACCGTCGGCCCGCAAGTGCGCGAGCAGTTTCAAGACGGCGAGTTCCTTGGCCTTGGCTTCGACCTCTATGGTCAACGCTCGGCTTTTCCACGCGGTGGGGAAATCCGACGGGGCAATATAGTCGTGGTGCCGTTGGGGCTTCGGCCCATCCCAGCCCTCGAGCGGGCTCGAGAGATGGAACAACGGCTCGCGTCCTTGCCAAGTCGTCATCGCGCGCGCCGTCGCTTCTTCGACGCTCAATCCATCGGGGAGACAGCGATGATGATGCACGTCATAGACCAGAGGCACTTTCGTCGCCTCACAGATCGGCAGCAAATCGCGCGGCGTGTAAACCTTGTCGTCATTCTCCAGCGTCAGGCGCAAGCGCACCTGCGCCGGCAGTCGCTCAATGTTTCGCCGCAACGCGCGCAACGCGGTGGACTTGTCGCCATAAGCGCCGCCGCCGTGAATGTTGATGCTGTCCGCCCCGACCCATTCGGCGACCTCCGCTTGATAGTCCAACTCGGCCAGCGAGTGAGCGAGCGTCTGGTCATTCGGCGAATTCAACACCACGAACTGGTCAGGGTGAAAGGAGAGGCGCACATCGCGCTCGCGGGCAAACGCGCCGCACTCACGAAAGCGCCGGATGATTTCAGAACCGCTGGGCAATTCCGCCATTTCATAACCCGCCTCAGGATGCGTCTTGCTTGGAAGAATATGGCTGTTTATGCGGAACGCGCCGATCTGATTCGTCGTGCAGAACTTCAACGATGCCATCAGCGCCTCGGCGTTGTGTCGGCAAATCTCCGCGAGTCGGGCCAGTCGCTCGGCGCGCGCCAAGCGCAACATGGCTGTCGCGGTCGTGGTACGAAATTTGATTGGCTCGTGCGCGAACTGGCAGCACAGGCCGAGTCGCAGCCGGGGGCGCTGCGGCGGGTTGATGCATTCAGTAATCATTTTGCAGATAAAGTGCGGTCACGAAGGTGAATGGCACCGCTACGAATTCAGCAGCCGATAGTTAATCAACGCAATGGTCAGCGACACGGCTAGGAGGATCAAACACGGAATCGTTTTGGACCAGGGGCTCTTTACCCAGAGATGGACGATGAGAAAGGAGCCCATCAGTGCGGCAATGCCCAAAGCGCCGACCACGCCAAAAGACTTCCGGTCGATGCCAAGCATCAACAAGAGAGAGAAGGTCAGCACTGCTTGCAGGTAAATCAGCAAGTTATTCATAGATCTACTTTATTGCTGTGGTCAACGGACAGCAATGACGACTTCAGTTTTCTGCCTTCGTCTGCAGCATCACCTCGTTGCGGCGGAGAAAAGGCGGCGTCCACGGCGGATCAAAATAGGCATAGACTGGCGACGACAACACGCTCAACTTCTCGGTGTTCATCCACGTCTTCAACTGCGCTAGCGACTCTGCTTCCTTCGTTGCGTCGCGCCCGCCGCTGAAACGCAGAACCGCAAACCGTCCCGCTGCCAGTTCGCGCACCGTAAGCGGGCCGCCGGAGGGCTTGGGCACTTCCTCCGTTTTCAGCTTGGCCGGGATCATAAACGACATCGTCGCGTTCGTTCCGGTACCGGACATAAACACCGGCGTGGTCATCGCGATTTTCTGCTTCGCCTCGTTGCCGCCGCTGATAAAGCGGAACAAACGCATGAAACTTCCGTCGTCGCCGTCACGGCTGCCGGCGGCCATGGGTGTCTCCACCACCGTGAGCACGGGGTAATCGCGGAGCTCGAACTTGCCGTCCGACCGGACGACCTTGTAAGCGGCTGACTCGTAACCCGCGCGGATAGCTTGACAACCTCCGAGCGCGGCACCGATAAAACCAACGATTAATGCCCCAACCATTGCGAGTGCGTAGTTGCTCCGGCTCACAGTTTGCCTTCGTCAATCCGAGGCACCACCGCGAAGGGCGTGCTCCATGTGTAGGCAACCATAGCATTTAGCTCACGGATGAACAGTTGGTTATCCGCGACCGCGAGATGCGCCCAGGTCTCGCCGTCGGTGAGCTTGCGTTTGTCTATCTGCTCGAATTGTTTCTGGTTCGCCCGGAACAGGAACAACTCTCCACGCTGATCGAGCCCAAGGATGCGGTCGCCTTGTGCGACGAGGCTCATGTATTTGCCGAAGGATTGATCACTCGTCCACAGTTCGCGGCCCGTCTCGACTGCGATGGCCATCACGCGCTGGCTCTTGAGATGTTCGTAAGCGATGCCATCAATGATGACCGGCGTGCTCATGTAGCCTTGCGCCTTGTGCTTCCAAGCTTCGGTGACCGTGAATTTGCCGGCAGCTTGGGCGATCTTGAAGCCGATCGTCTTGCCGCCATAGGTGCTGGAGAAAAGCGTGTCCTTGTATGCGACCGGCGTGAGGATGTTCATACCACGAAAGGCTTCGACCGGTTGTTCCCATAGCACCTTGCCATCCGCCGGGTCAACGCCCGCGAGCTTCTCGCGTGTCTGCACGATGAGTTGGCGCTGGCCCGCGAGTTCCGCGAACATCGGCGACGAGAAAACACTGCCCATCATCCCGCCCTTTTCGGCCAGCGTGCGCCAGACAAGTTCGCCGCTGCGCTTGTTCAGCTTCACAAAGCTCGCGCCCGCCTGCACGTAAACGAACTCACCCTCCACGAGCGGCGAGCAGACGAAGCCGAAATCGGGTGCCGGCGCTTCCATCTTCTTCACGAAGTCAAACCGCCAGCGTTCCTTCCCCGTCTGCGCATCAAGGCACACGAGCAGGTCGCGCATACCGGCGACGAACAAACTCTCGCCATCACAAGCCGGCGTCGCGCGAATCCAGTCGCCGTTCGACTTGGCGAAGAACGGCACGGTCATCGCGCCTTCCCATTGCGCGCGCCAAATTTCCTTACCGGTCTTGCGGTCGTAAGCGGTGACGGCCTCGAATTTTTTGTCCTTGGTTTCGGTGGTGAACACGCGGTCGCCTGCAACGATGGGTCCCGAGTAGCTGGGAGCCAGTTCGACGCGCCAGGCGGGCTGCAAATGATTCGTGTCGAGCTTCTCCGGCCAAGCGGGGCCTGTGAATTGACCGTTACGGTTGGGCCCGCGCCATTGGGGCCAGGCGGAATCAAGCGAGGTCGCAGCACTGGCGGTCATCCCGCTGGCCAGGAGCAAGGCTAGGAAGATGAGCGTTTTGATTTGCATAAAATGTCTTTGGGTTACGTTGTCGTGCTCGAGCGTGGCACTCACCGGTGGAGACAATCTTGAAAGAGGATTCATGATGAAGAGGCCGGCCGGGCTTGCACGGAACTGAGACCGCCATCTACCGCGATCACTTGGCCCGTGACCCATGATTGTTGGGGATCGAGAAACCAGCGGATGGCACTGGCCACTTCTTCCGGCTCACCGATACGACCGAGCGGGTGCAGCGCAGCGGAAGCTTTCAATGACGCCTCATGTCTGGTGAGCGACTCGGTGAGTGGTGTCCGGGTGAGGCCGGGTGCGACGCAGTTTACGCGAAGGTTGTAGCGCGCGTAGGTCGCAGCGGCGGATTGTGCGAGGCCCACGACGCCGGCCTTGGCGGCAGCGATGGCTTCGTGATTGATCATGCCGCGCTGAGCCACAGCTGACGCCAGCAACACAATCGAACCGCCGCCGCTCCGCATCATCCGACTCGCCGCAGAGCGGAGAACATAGAATGACGAATTTAGATTGGCCGCGAGCACGCCGGCCCATTCCTCATCCGTGGTGGTGTGGGCTGGTTTGAGCAACAGCGAGCCGACGCAGTTCACCACGCCATGCAACGAACCGAGTTGCTCAAAGGCCATGGCAACGCAGGCTTCAACCGAGGCCGAGTGGGTGGCATCCACCGGGCCGGAGTGAGCTTTCAACTCTGTGGCCAGCGCGTCGAGTCGCTCGCTCCCGCGGGCAGCAAGGCTCAGGCCATAACCGAGCGCGGCCAGTTGCCGCGCCAGCGCAGAGCCGATCCCGCCGGTCGCTCCGAGGATGAGCACGTTGGGCCGGTGAGCGGATTGACTCATGGCTC
>WBXJ01000049.1 GCA_008933045.1 Verrucomicrobiota bacterium | reverse complement strand
GCGTACTCGCCCGATTCACAATAAACAATCTCGTTCTCGCCGGTTTCAGCCGGAACCATAAACTCATGCGAAAACTTTCCTCCGATGGCGCCTGTGTCCGCATCGACCGCCACTGTTTGCAACCCGCACCGTTGAAAAATTCGCGTGTAAGCCTGATACATCTTCTGGTAGCTCACCTGTGCTGCCTCGTCGCTCACATCGAAGCTGTAAGCGTCCTTCATGATAAACTCTTTTGCCCGCATCAGTCCAAAGCGGGGTCGGATTTCGTCGCGGAACTTGGTTTGAATTTGATAAAAATTCTTCGGCAACTGTCGGTAAGAACTGATTTCGCCAGCTACTAATGTTGTGATTACTTCCTCGTGTGTCGGCCCTAAAACCCATTCCTTTTTGGAACGGTCTCGGGCCTTTAACAGCACATCCACCATGATGTCGTACCGTCCACTCTTTTGCCAAATTTCCGGTGGTTGTAATGCGGGCATCAGGACTTCTTGTGCTCCAGCGCGATTCATTTCCTCGCGAATAATATTCTCCACCTTTCGCAGCGTGCGCACGGCTAAGGGTAAAAATGTATACAATCCCGAAGTCAGCTTGCGGATCAAACCGGCGCGAAGCAAAAGTTTGTGCGACACAATCTCTGCATCGGAAGGTGTCTCCTTAAGGGTAGGAATCAATAAATGGGACCAGCGCATATGTTTAAGAAAATTAGGTGCGGTTACCCGAGTGATTGGTAACCGTCAGTGTTTTTAGAAAGTCGAAGCGTCCTTATTTAACACTGTTGATCAGAGGGCTGAGACCTTGGATGCGGACTTCCAGACGATCTCCTGAGACGATGGGCCCCACTCCCGAAGGAGTTCCGGTAATAATGACATCTCCGGGTAAAAGGGTCATGTTTGTCGAAATGAAGCTGACCAGTTCGTTACAATTAAAAATCAACTGGTTCGTATTCGAGTTTTGTCGAAGCTGACCATTTTGAAACTGTTGAATCTTCAAATCATTCGGGTCGAGCTTGGTTTCAATGTAAGGCCCGAGCGGTGTAAAAGTATCGAAGGACTTGGCGCGGGACCACTGACTCTCAGCGTTCTGGATCGTGCGATCACTGATGTCTTGTGCTGCAGTGTAACCCAGAATGTATCGAGAAGCAGCTGCAGGCGACGTATTGCGAACGCGGCGGCCAATCACTATTGCAAGTTCCGCCTCAAAATCTGTTCGATGAGTAGGATAGGGAACCTCGATTTTTCCTCCATCCGCCAACACGGAAGTCGTCGCCTTAAACCAAAACAATGGTTCCTTGGGAAGTGGCTTTCCACTCTCGCGAGCGTGGTCAGAATAATTCAACCCAACGGCAATAATCTTGGAGGGTGTGACCGGCACCAGAGTTTTCACACCCTTGCTGGGCGTTGCTTTCCGGTCAAAGGAAGGGGAAGCAAAAACGTCCCCTTGAAGACGAAAAAGTTCTCCGTCAACGACCTTCGCATAGAAAATGTCGTCACCACGTTGAAATCTACCAATGGCGGCCATAGATGTCTTAAAACACCACAATACCGAAAGAAAAGGCTTTTTTTCAAGTTTTAAAACATCAATTTTTTACACCCCCCCCGGCCCGAATCAAAAATCGATCGTACATCTAACCGTGTCCCTCGTTCGGGCATGTGGTTGCGGCTGAGATTTTTCTGATAACTTTTGCTGTCCATTGTTCGCTTTTTACCGACCATTCTCAGAGTTGTCGGTGAATAACTCCGGATCGAACACGTCCATGTAACGTCGCCTAAATGAACTACTCTCGGATATCAAGAAGAGTGTGCCGAAGTTTGCCACTTTGGGTGGTTCTGCTTTGCGTGGGAATCACAACTTGGGCTGCTCCTCATCTGACAGTCAGTCCCGAGCGAATCGAGATCCGAGGAGGCGACAATCAACATGGCGTTCTCGTTCATCTAGTCGATTCTGATGGCCACGTTACCGATGTAACGACGAAAAGCAAATGGCTGAGTAGTAACCCAAAAATCGCGACGGTTGATCAAACAGGTCAAGTTTTCGCCCATGCGAACGGTCAAACGGAGATCAAAATTTCGTACGCGGGGAAGTCGATAAAACTGCCGGTTTTAACAGAAGGCACGACTCAACCTAGACTTCCATCCTTTCGACAGGATATTGAGCCTGTATTGACGAAGTCGGGCTGCAACCAAGGTGGGTGCCACGGGAAATTAGCCGGCCAAAACGGCTTCAGGCTCTCCCTGCGAGCCTTCGCGCCCGACTGGGATCACGATTGGTTAACTCATGAAGTGAGCGGCCGACGTATCAATTATGCCTTCCCGGAGGAGAGCCTGTTGCTGCAAAAGGCTGCTGGAGGAGTGCAGCACGAGGGTGGAACTCGGTTTCGGAAAGGTTCTCGATCCTACAGTTTGCTTGTCGATTGGATCGCGGCTCGAACACCCGCGCCTCTGAACGAGGAGCCAGAACTCGTGAAGTTGGATATTTTCCCGCATGAACGTGCGATGCGGCCCAGCCAGACTCAACAATTGTTGGTGCTTGCCAGTTATTCGGACGGCCGCGTGAGGGATGTGACTTGGTTGGCCCAATTCTTTTCTAACGACGAAGGAATGCTCAAGGTGAAACCCGATGGGCTTGTTAAAGCCCTGCGGGCGGGCGAGAGCTCGGTGCGCATCCACTTTCAAGGGTTGGTAGAGGTTGCTCATTTTACGACCCCATACAAACAATCTGTGTCGGGGATTGATTTTGCTAAGGCAGGAAATCTTTTGGATAAACCTATTTTTTCGAAATTAAAGGCTCTGCATCTCGCACCTTCGCCCGAGTGTGATGATCAGACCTTCATTCGTCGTGCATTTATCGATGCTATCGGAGTATTGCCGACACCGGCGGAGGTAGACGCATTTCTGGCGGATAAGCACCGAGACAAACGTTCGCGGCTAGTGGATACGATTCTAGCCCGACCCGAGTGGGTGGATTATTGGGCTCTACAGCTCGCGGATCTACTCCAAAATCGGAAAGAGCGCGATCACGATGTGCGCGGAATCAAAGGCGTTCGGTCTTTCCACTCGTGGGTGAGGGATCAACTCGCTGGAGACCATGGATGGGACAAGATTGCTTCGAACATTCTATTGGCTCGAGGTGATTCCGTTTCTAGTCCTCAAGTAGGCTACTTTATCACGCTGATGGGCGAGAAATCGAATGTCGAGGAAAGTGAACTTCCCGATAGCGTCGCGCAGGCATTCCTCGGCACTCGGGTCGGATGCGCTCGATGCCATAATCATCCGCTTGAACGTTTCACGCAGGACGATTTTTATCATTTTTCGGCTTATTTTTCTAAAGTGTCATTGCAACGAGAAAGCTCCGAAAAAGCCCCAAGCATCTTGCACGTCGCAAGCCGCGAGCAGCGTGACCGTGAACGTCGTTCGACTGAACTTCAGCTACGTGTTGAGAACACGGAACATGTGGTCGCCGCTTATGGGCAGGAACCTGGAGGCGAAGAACCCGCTCGGCGTTTGGTTGAGGAGCGGAAAGAGTTGAAAGAGGCTTTGAAACGGGTGGAGGAAGAAAAGTCCAAGCAACCATCGGTCAACCAACCTCGCACAGGGAAATCAATGGCTCCCCGGGGACTTGATCGGGCGGTTTGGCAGCACGAACCTGGGCGTGATCCCCGTGAACAGTTCGTGGAGACCATGCTCAAGAGCAGCCAATTCAGTGGCGCGATGGTGAACCGGTTATGGAAACATTTTTTCAGTGTCGGCCTTGTCGAACCCGTGGATGATCTGCGCGCCAGTAACCCGCCTTCCAATGCGGAGCTTTGGACTGTGTTGAATCGCGAGTTCGTGGCTCAACGGTTTGATTTTCGCCATGTGATGAGGCTCATCATGACCTCTCGTGCTTACCAGCTCAGTTCCACAACGCATAAAGGTAATGAAGTCGATGCTCGGTTTTACTCACACTACTATGCGCGGCGATTGCCTGCCGAGGTTCTGCTCGACGCCATCGCGACTGGCACAGGGACACCTACTAAGTTCGATGGCCACCCGGTTGGAGTCAGGGCTGTCCAAGTCCCTGAACCAAACCTCGACAGCTATTTTCTGACGCTTTTTGGCCGGAGTGCTCGCGTGAGTGCTTGTGCGTGCGAGCGTGCCGGCGAAGTCACGTTGCCTCAATTATTGCACCTCCAAAATGGGGAGGATTTGCAAAAGCAGATGAACAATCCATCAGGACGTTTGGCCGGACTGATTAAGAAAACCAATGATCACGAGGTTATCATACCGCTCTTCCTTGCAACCGTGAGTCGTTATCCTACGGAGCGCGAACTCTTGACGATCTCGAAATCGTTCTCCAGTGAGCAGCGAGGGGAGGGGTTTCGTGACCTGCTCTGGGCCCTCTTAAATTCCAAAGAATTTACATTTAACCACTAACGTCCATGATCTCAGTTGCCACTACTACCACTCGCCAGAGCTTCTGCAACGGCCTTTCGCGTCGTGATTTTCTCCGGATCGGAACGCTGGCGCCGCTCGGCTTATCTCTGCCACAGCTGCTGGCAATGGAAAAGGAATCTGCGGTCAGGTCGGGTAACCGTGCCAAGTCCGTCATTATGGTTTACCTCGGCGGCGGATTGTCTCACCACGATTCGTTTGATCCCAAGCCGGAAGCTGTCGAGGAAATCCGAGGCAAATATGGAACCATTCCTACCCGAGTGCCCGGATTGCGAGTGACTGAACTGCTGCCAAAAATGGCCGCACAAATGGATAAGGTAACATTGATCCGATCGGGCACCCATGAAAACGATCATCATGAAACCGCCACCAATTGGGTGCTGTCGGGTCGATTCGGGTCGGCTTTTGGTGATCATCCTGCCATGGGTGCTGTGGTCGCCCATCAGACGGGTTTTTCCGGATTGGTTCCGCCTTATGTGGCAGTGCCTAAGAACCCATCCTTCACCTGGGAACTCGGACGCAGCGCGTGGTTAGGCGGGCGTTATGAATCTTTCAAATGTGGTAACCCTAACGATTCCAATTTTAGGGTGCGCGACCTTTCCCAAGAGAAGGGAATCGGCTCTCAATCCATCGAACGTCGTCGGACTTTGCTTCAAGCGATCGATTCTCTTGCCGCCCAGATTAAAGGGAATGATCAGATTGCAACCTACGATGAATTTGGACAAAAAGCTGCGGAGATGGTTCTGTCACCCAAGGCACAATCTGCATTCGACGTCACTCAGGAGGAAGCAACACTGCGCGATGAGTACGGTCGCACTGAATTTGGTCAAAGCTGCCTAATGGCCCGCCGCTTGGTTGAGGCTGGGGTCAGGTTTGTGACGGTCAATTATTCTGGCTGGGATCACCACGCCAAGATTTTCTCGAGTCTCGACAAGAAATTGCCGGAATTTGATAAAGGTCTTGCCGCGCTCATCCGTGATCTGCACGACCGTGGCACTCTCAAGGAAACTTTGGTTGTGGCCATGGGCGAGTTCGGGCGAACCCCAAAGTTGAACAAAGATGCTGGCCGAGATCATTGGGGCCGTGCCGGTTCCTTAATATTTGCGGGTGCCGGAGTTGCTGCCGGTCAGGTTTTGGGTGCGACGGATAAGAATGGTGCTTTTGTGACGGATCGTCCGGTGCGCCCTGCGGATGTTTGTTGGACGATCTACGATGCATTAGGAATTGATCCCGCTAAAATGCTCCTGATGCCCGATGGCCGCCCTACGCACATCCTCGGGGAAGGTTCTATCATCAAGGGCCTTTACGCATGATGTTTTCGCGGAAGCGAAACTGGTTTTTGGTTACTCGAAAAAGCAATTGATTCATGGCTTTCCTTCGGCGTGTTTCACAATTGGCATTCCTCGTTCTCACGATTCCGTTTTGCACGTTGGGTGCGGAACCGGAAGGGGATGGCCCCCGTATTTGTGTCATGGCTCCTGTGGGGATCGTGATCGGAAGCAACACCACCGTGAGCATTCGCGGGCTAAAACTTGCCGATGCAACGGAGGTATTCTTTCGGACTCCAACACAGTCCATCAACGCCAAGATCAAAGAAAAAAAGACCGTAGAATTGCCGACAGGTTTGGTTGCGAAAGACGTGGGAGACTCCCTGGTCATCGCTGAGGTTGCGGTGCCCTCGGGTTTGGTTGATTCTCAAATGATGGTTAGTGTTGTTACATCGGCGGGAATCACTCGATCGTTCGCGGTGCAACTTGTGGAGGCTGGTTTGTTCATGCCGGAAGGAGGGGCCAATAACGGTTTCCTAGAAGCCCAGCCTATCGCGTTTGGAAAAAGAGTTTTCGGAACTATTACTCCCGACCGCGACGTGGACGTTTTTGCGATTACTGGTCACGCTAAAAAAAATCTAGTGGCTGAAGTCAGGGCAATGCAGGCCGGTTCCTTACTCGATGGAGTGTTGACGCTTTACGATGCGAAGGGAAGGGTGCTCGCGACTCATGACGACCGTGCCAACACGAGGGATCCCCAACTTCGTTTCACGTTTCCTGTCGATGGAACTTATTTTCTAGCGTTACAGGATGCGAACGACCGTGGCACTGCATGGCACGGTTATGAACTCCGTGTTCAGGAGGAACCTTGAGATATATCCTCAATTATTTCCGGTGGATCCCTTGTGGATTATTAATTTACACCATCGCTTCGGCTCTCGTGGTGTTAACCCGAGCTGCACCAACGCAGGAAGCCAAGGTGAGTTTTACCAAAGAACTCATCCCGTTGTTTCGTCGATCCTGCATGGGTTGTCATCAACCCGCGAAAGCGAAAGGCGGGCTCGACCTCACGACGTATACCGCACTATTGAAAGGCGGCAAACATGCTCCGGCGCTGGTGCCAAAAGATGCCAAAGTGAGCCGGTTGATCAAAGAGATTTCTGGTGAAGAGCCCTCGATGCCCGAGGAAGGTGAACCGCTCACCACTGTCGAAGTGGCACTCGTCTCACGTTGGATAACCGAAGGTGCGATTGACGATACTCCACCTGGCGGATTTGTTCACCGGTTGGCTGCCCCACCTGTTTACCCTGCATTACCTGCCATCTCTGCGCTCGCTTGGTCTCCCCAGGGCACAGTTCTCGCCGTGGCAGGGTGGCATGAGGTGATTCTTTATTCCGGTGCGAGTAACACCATTCTCGCTCGCCTCGTCGGGGATTCTCCGCGCATCGAATCGATCGCGTTTTCTCCAGATGGAACTCGCTTGGCTGTTGCGGGGGGAGCTCCCTCAGAATATGGCGAAGTACAAATCTGGGATACGACCAATTACAAATGCTTGCAATCGATCAAGACGACGGCGGATGTGGTTTTCGGAGTGTCATGGTCTCCCAACAGTCAGCGGGTCGCCATTGGTTGCGCGGATAAAATGGCTCGAGTTTTCAGCGTCGCCGATGGGGTTGAAATCATGAAGTGCGACAACCACATCGATTGGGTTTTCGCAACCGCATGGAGCCAAGACGGAGCCAGGCTCGTCACGGCTAGTCGCGACCGTGCTCTCAAACTGATTGATGTCGCTAGTGGACACCTCGTCGATGATGTCAACCGGCAGGGGGATCCGTTGATTTCGCTCGCTCGTCACCCGACCGAAAATCTCGTCGTTTGCGGGAACACTACAGGGTCTCCAAGAGTTTATCGGATGGAACCTCGGGGTGGACGATTAGCTGAGGGCGATGATAAGGAGAACAGTTTCGTGCGCGAACTCCAACGGCTTCCAGGTGCTCTCCAAACTCTTGCATGGAGCGGGGATGGTCGATGGATTGCTGCGGGGAGCTCCGGTGCCGCAGTGTGGGTTTTTAATGCCGCAGATGGGGGACGCAAGGTGAGTCTCAAGTGGACAGGCGGCCCAGTCTTTGCTGTTGCTTTTCAGCCATCCGGCGAGGTGTTGGCTGTCGGAGGTTCGGATGGCAAGATCCGGTTTTTTGATTTCGCTAAGGATAAACTGTTGCGCGAAATGGATGGGGTGCCTCTCACTGGGGCTGCAGTATCCCCGACTCGCTAACAGATCACGTTCCTCAGCTTGAGTGGAGCGCGTTCCATGCCGCACCGATGGCACCCGCAAACTCGCCAAGGCGTGCTGGCTTGATCCCCACACGGTGACCACCCGCCGCCCATTCAATCGGGCGTAGAGCCGTTTCAAGTGGATCAAAAAGCGAACGTCCGGCTCCAGCAATCCCACCGCCGATGAGCACCGTTTCAGGATCCAAGATATTAATAAAAGAGGTAACGGCGCGGGCGAGGCATTCGATGGAATGGAGCCAAACCTTGGCCGCGAACGGATCACCGGCTTCATAAGCTTTTACCAGATCATGTGTGTTAAGGAACCGACCCTCTGACCGTTGGCCGATACTGTAGTTGCCGATCTCATACTCAAGTCCACCCGGGCAGTTGGTGGTGTTCAACGGCAGATTCGCCGATAGCGAAACGTGGCCAAGGTGACCGGCGCGACCGATAGCTCCACGCAACAAATGCCCATCCACCATCGCTGCTCCCCCGACGCCGGTGCCCAGCGTTAACAGGATGACATTGGTTTCACCTTGCGCTGCCCCGCTTCGAACTTCTCCCAGCAAGGCGGCCTGAGCATCGTTGAGCACAGGAATGGGCTGTGGCGCGTTGAGGAATTCTGTCCAATCAAAGTTTTCAAGTCCCTCTAGCCGACCTGGCATATATGCGATCGCCCTCGTGTTCGCAGCAACAAGGCCGGGGGCAGCTAAGCCGATCACCGCCGAAGGCACCGCGAGGAATTGATTCAGATCAATAACGGCTTCTTTGACCTTCTCGGACCAATCCATCGGGATTGTGATGTCGAAAGGACGGTTGAGTTGGTGGAGGATTTCGCCATCGGCCGTCATCGCCACGGCCTTCAGGCTCGAGCCACCAAGATCGAGACCCAGAGCAATTCGCTTGTCCATCGCAGTAAATTTATCCGCCAGATTCGTCACGCCGATTAGCCTCCGCTCAGGCACCATCCGCCGTCAACCGCCAACACTTGGCCCGTGACGAATTTAGAGGCATCGGACATAAAAAAAACCGCTGCCGCATCAAGATCCGAGGGTATCCCAATCCTCCCACCGTCGAGAGGTTGCTTGGTTTTGATAAACTCCATGATCGCTGGATTTTGTTGGGCGCGGCCTGACATCGGGGTCTCAACCAATGCGGGCGCGATGACATTCAACCGAATATTTTTCGATGCGTAATAGGAGGCCGCAGACTGAGTGAGACCTACGATCGCTGCCTTCGAGGCTGCGTAAGCGTGGGTCGTAAAAAATTCGGGAGACGGCGAAAAACTCAACACCGAACCCATGTTCAAAATGGTTCCGCCATTTGACTGTTTGAGAAATTGTTGGATCGCCGCACGGTTTGAATAAAAAAGAGAATTGAGGTTCAGATCCAAAGTAAACGCCCAGCCTTCGTTGGTGATTTCCGCCAAGGGACCGTCTCCACGCCGCCGCCCGCTGCCGCCAGCCACGTGATAAAGGCCATCGAAACCACCAAAATGTTGCAACGATAGGTCGATCGCGGTCACTGCCGTCGTGGACAAAGTAGCGTCTGCTACTAAAGCACGCGCTTCTGATCCGATGAGTTTTAATGCAGCGTCTGCACTATCGGCACTGCGTCCGACGAGAACCACACGGGCACCTGCGTTTACAAAAGCTTGGGCAGCCGATAGCCCGAGGCCAGTCGTGCCACCAATGATCACTATGGATTTTTCTTGGAGTGAGTCAGACATACGTTGATCCCTCCTCACAGTAGGATTCCAGAACGGAACCTAAAAGAAATTTGTGGTCCTGATTTTAAGAAACGAGAACCGGAGTTGTACAGAAGGAAGCGAAGTTAACAAAGCAGTTCGTTGGGCTTGGTTTCCTTCGTTAGCTTCTGCCCTGTCTGAACCGATGAAAACCTGACTTCACTCACCTCGACCCTTCAGCCGCTGCAGGCGGATTTGCCTTAGTTCCGCCAGTGTTTCTTGGATTTCGGAATCTGCTGGATCTAGTTCTAGACATCGGGTGAAACATCGTTCGGCATTGGTCGCATCTCCCAGTTCTGCAAAGACGAACCCAAGATAGCCGTGGGTCTTGGCGGACTTCGGGTCGAGACGTAAGGCGGTTTCAAATTCAGCCTTTGCCTCGACGAGACGTTGTTCAGTTTTTAGGATGACGCCGAGTTCTATGTGAGGTTTATCCGATTGCGGTGCCAGTATCGCAGCTTGTTTTAGCCGAGTTTTAGCCTCCTCGAATTTGCCTTCAGCGGCCAGAAAAACGGCGAGTTCGATGCTGGCTTCTGTGTCTTTGGGGTTCAGTTTTAAACGATGCTCGGCGGAAACCCTGAACTTACTTTTTAAGTGGTTATTAAAAGCCTCTTCTAATTGAGATGTTTCTTCGGGGTTGACCGCCAGTGTTTGCAACCGCACCTCACACATTTCATCACTCGATTGTGACCCATAGATCACACGTCTTAGCGGCGGACCGGAATTGTAAATGTTGTTGGTGGAATTGTCGTAGGTGAAATGCAAATGCACGATGGAACCCTTCGGCAAAATCATCCGCTCCGCATACTCATAAGTCCCCTGCCATTTGAAATCCCACCTCTTGATCATGATTAACCACTTCTTGGTTCCGTCCGGGAGAATTGCATAACTTTGCATCTCTTTCGCCAGATAATGTGCATGGGGTAAAATGGACAGAATCTGAGTATCCACAGGAATTGTGAGTTGATCAGTTACCACATAATTGGAATCTCCGGCGGGAATATCCAAGGTGAAGGAGGTCAGGGTGGCCTTGATGGCAACCTTTGTGGGGGGTACATTCGTGAAATACAGGCCGATGCTCGAACGGATTTTTTCAGGTTTGCCGGATCGGTTCATGTGCAACTGCAAAACCAAATCAGCCGTCCCCGGCAACACCCAGCTCAACCCTTCGGGCGAGACCACAGGAAGGCGACCGGGTTGCCAGGAAAGAAATTGACCCGCAGGAATCTGCGCTGGGATATTCATCCCCGCAAACCCAGTCTCCACATCCTGAGCGTCCCTGAAACGGGACGCACGCTTTTCATCCACCATGAAAAAGGCATGGTGAACAATCCTCGGGTTGCCGGGAGAAAACTCGAGAGCACGCACAAACCGATTGGTTCCAGTTGGCACTGGAATCACAAAATTGCGGTAAACATCGATGCCTTCCGCCCCTAGAAAATAATCTTGAGGCATCGTGACCACCAGATCCGGACGGCCCAAAAACCAGCCTTCTGGAAACTGCGGTGTAGGGGGTGCCTTGGAATTGCCTTCGGGGGCTCCCTCCTTGACCCATTGTGCGATGAGTCCTTTTTCTTCGACGCTCAGCCGACGTTCGTTCGCAAATCTCCCATAGCCTTCCGCTGGAAGCCATGGGGGCATCAGGTTCCGCTGAGTCACTTCTAGAATCTGTTGGGCTCGGTGCGCAACATCTCGGTAAGTAATCAGGTTAAACGGTGGAGACTGGCCGGTGTGATGACACTGTGCACACTTCGCAAAAATAATCGGGGCAATATCATGGTTAAAACTGAGGGTGCCTGGGGGCCGTGGCTGATAATCTGCCATAACAGTCGAAATACCCACCATCGCGATTACAACAAACAACAGACCAAGAATACCAGTCCACGATGGCTCGCTCCGAGTTGGGCGAAACCCTCGAAGGTCTGATTCATGAGTGAAGGTGCTGTTTTCCGTCCTATCCAACATATAAAAACCACCTATGATTAAATCACTTAGCAAGTGCCTTGCCAATCTGTGACTTCGCTTCAAAGATTTGTACGGATTTGCTTCTGCAGGAAAATGGTGGATGCCATCGCACAGGTTTGACTCAGGAACTGTTTGAAAACCGAACTAAAGCCCGAGTTTTTTAAAGCGAGATTTTACCTGTTTGAAGTGGAAATCTAAGCTACACAGCTTATCCAGTTCGGTTTTCGAAAGACAGGCAGCAACTTCGGGATCTGCCATCAGTTGGGTTTTAAAATCCGCGTCACATTGGCCCGCGTGTTTCGCCTGCCAAGTTTTCATCGCGTTACGCTGCACCAACTCATAAGCCTGCTCACGGGTCAGCCCCTTCTTGATCAATGCTAGCAAGACGGTCTGAGAATTCCACATCCCTAGGGACAACCCCAGATTTCGCTTCATGTTCTCGGGATAAATAATTAACCCCTCGGTGAGCTTGGTCAGCGTGGTCAACATGTAGTCGAGCAGCGTGCATGAATCTGGAAAAATAATTCGTTCCACACTGCTATGGCTAATATCGCGTTCGTGCCAAAGGGCGACATTTTCAAGAGCAGCAACCGCGTTACCACGGATTACTCGGGCAAGCCCGGTGAGTCGTTCACCCGTGATCGGATTCCGTTTATGTGGCATCGCGCTCGAACCTTTTTGCCCCTTGCTAAAAAATTCCTCAGCCTCGAGCACTTCCGTCCGTTGCAGGTGCCTAAACTCCGTTGCCCACCTTTCGATGCTCGCCGCCACAAGGGCCAGCGTCGTGATAAACTCCGCGTGAATATCACGCTGAATGACCTGCGTGGCGATAGTTGCTGCGGCCAAGCCTAATTTTTTGCAGACATAAGTCTCAATTTTTGGCCCGAGATGCGCATTCGTGCCAACCGCGCCCGAGAGTTTGCCGACGGCCACACGTTTGCGAGCGGCCTGGAGCCGTTCCAAGCTGCGTCCAAATTCATCGTGCATCAACGCCATCTTCAAACCAAAAGTCGTCGGTTCAGCGTGGATTCCGTGACTCCGTCCAATCATCGGCGTGAATTGATGTTCGCGGGCTTTGGCAGCGATGACTTTGCGCAGCGCCTCCACATCCTTGATCAGGATGTCGGCGGATTGCACCATCTGAACAGCGAACGCGGTGTCGCCGATGTCGCTCGAAGTCAAGCCGAAGTGCAGCCAACGGCTGGCTTGATCATTGATGTTTTCGGCCACGTTCGTCGTGAAGGCGATCACATCATGGTTCAACGTGCGTTCAAGTTCCTTCGCCCGCTCCAAACTGAAAGCGGCTTTCGCTTTCATGATCGCAAGATCTTTTGCAGGCACCAACCCCGCCGCAGAAAGTGCCTCACTTGCCAGCAATTCAATTTGTAGCCAAATTTCGAGTTTGCGTTGTTCCGTCCAAATCTCCCTCATTTCAGGGCGCGAATAGCGTTGTATCATGAACTCAGAGAGTAACTGCCAACCAGCCGTTGGGCAAGTCAACGCCTTGGTGCGTCAGCTTGTGCGTGCCTTTCAGAAGCGAATACGATCATTCCAACGCTCCTCATTTCTTCAGAGTGTGAGTAGTTGTTTTCAGCCGGAGGGCGTTTCCGATAATGATGAGGTCTGACAATCCCATCGCTGCCGCTGAAAGGATCGGACTCAGGAATCCGAACATGGCGAGGGGGATAGCTGCAGCGTTATAAAAAAAGGCCCAGAACAGGTTCTGCTTAATGGTTCGCAGCGTCGCCTGAGCAAGGCGAAGTGCTTCGGGGATGGTCTCAATGTCGGAATTCAGGAGCAGAATATCAGCCGCTTCCCGTGCCGCATCGCTGGCTCGAGTGATCGCAATCCCAAGATCCGATTGCTCCAGTGCTGGTGCATCGTTACAACCATCACCAACAAAGGCCACCTTTTGCCCTTGCGCTTGGAGTTGGAGGATTAAATCGGCCTTGCCCGCAGGTCGAACCTCGGAGTGGACAAAATTCGATGGGATGCCCAATTGTTCGGCCAATGCCAGCGCGGTTTGCCTATGGTCCCCCGTGACAAGATGCAGGGCGTAACCCGCTGCCGCCAATTCACGTAGAGTTTCGGCCGCACGGGGCTTCAACACGTCAACTAAGGCAAAAAGTGCGGTCACCCGTTGATCCACAGCCAACGCTAAAACGGTAGCTCCACGCAGGGTGTGTTTATCCAAAAATGCGGATACCCAATCGGGAATAGTTTGGTTTTCAAGAACCCAGCGGAGCGAACCCAGACGTATCCTAAAACTTTGAT
>WBXJ01000048.1 GCA_008933045.1 Verrucomicrobiota bacterium | reverse complement strand
GCAAGCTCTCGAAATCAAGATCACCGTCCCTCGATCGCAGATCAAACGGCTTCAATCGACTGGAAAATCTCTGATGCCTGAAGGGCTCGAAGCGGGGATGTCGCCGCAGGACCTACGGAACTTGATCGCATTTTTGCAGGGTCACCCCTGACCGAGCGATCTCAAATTATTTCTGCAATAAATTGGAAATAAGAATTTCCGGAAGAGCCGCAAAATTTTGAACGTCGGCAGCCGTCTATGGTCAACGGACGTTCGTGAAAAGATTTTCTCAGGCACGATAATTTTAACTTCTCATTTGTCTGCGACCCGAGTTTGAAGGAGGTTCACTAGTGGATTAACTTATGATCCCGCAAGTGAATAAACTTGCTTCCGGGGAGCCAATTTCAGACAACCGAAGAAACATGAAACATACGTCGTTTATTTTGGCTGCGCTGTTGGCCTTGATTCAACCCATCCGTTGCTTGGGTGATGAACCTGCGGATAATCAGGCAGCGAAAGTGCGACCTGTTCCTCCCCCCGGCGGAATGATCAGCGAGGTGGATCGTCTGGATCTCCAAACGCGGGTGAAGCAATTGGGGGACTCGATCGAAAGGGCAAAGGCTTCGTTCTCTAACAAACCGGCGGGGTTGGCCTTGATGCCAGATGTGCAAATATTTCAGAACGCAGTGCGTTACGCGCTGGCGCACGATGAGTTTTTTAATCCCACCAACGAGGTGCCAGTAGCCCGCACCTTGTTAGATTTAGGGTTAATGCGACTCATGGCCTTGGAGAGTGGGCAGGCTCCTTGGACGAGTGCGACGGGCTTGGTGGTGCGAGGTTATGTCTCTAAAATTGATGGCTCCGTGCAGCCTTACGGTCTGGTGATTCCGACGACATTCGGAACAGGAAGCCAGCAGCCTCTTCGGTTGGATGCTTGGTTTCATGGTCGTGATGAAAAGTTGAGTGAACTTAATTTTTTGAATGGTCGCCTTAAATCGGCGGGAGAGTTCACACCGCCTAACACGGTGGTGCTGCATTTGTATGGACGGTATTGCAACGCCAATAAGTTCGCGGGTGAGATCGATTTGTTAGAGGCATTGGCGGATGTGAAAGCTCGTTATCCGATTGATGAAAACCGGATCGCAGTGCGAGGGTTTTCGATGGGGGGCGCAGCGTGCTGGCAGTTCGCCACGCATTACGCGGGTCTTTGGGCTGCGGCTGCACCGGGGGCGGGATTTAGTGAGACGGCGGATTTTTTGAAGGTGTTCCAAAAAGAAGCGGTGAACCCTCCGGCTTACGAACAGAAGCTTTGGCATATGTATGACGCTACCGACTATGCGTTGAACCTGTTCAACTGTCCCACGGTTGCCTACAGCGGCGAGATCGATTCTCAAAAACAAGCTGCGGATATCATGGCCAAAGCACTCGCTGCTGAGGGCATGGAACTGACCCATATCATCGGGCCAAAAACGGGGCACTCTTACGAAAAACTGGCAAAGGCCGAAGTGAATCGGCGCATGGATTCCATCATGGCGAAGGGCCGCAATCCCGTTCCAAACGAGGTCCGGTTCACGACGTGGACTCTGCGATATAATGAAATGCTCTGGGTAAAACTGAATGGGCTGGAGCATCACTGGGAACGAGCGAGAGTGCGAGCCGTGATCGAGGATCGGCAGACGGTTCGACTGGAGCTCACGAATGTGACTTCGCTGACCCTTTCCATGCCTGCGGGACTTTGCCCATTGGATAATGGAACCAAGCCCACGGTCATTATCAACGGCGCAAAACTTAAGGCTCCCGCTGTGGGGAGCGATCGTTCATGGGTGGCGCATTTTGAAAAAACAGGGAGCACCTGGCAGAACGTGACGCAACCTGAGATGGCGAGTCTTGCAAAACGCCCCGGCTTGCAAGGCCCGATTGATGATGCGTTTATGGATAGTTTTCTAATGGTCAGCCCCACGGGCCAACCGCTCAATGAACAGTCCGGTGCTTGGGTCAAGGCCGAGCAACGTCACGCTACGGAGCAGTGGCGCGCACAATTTCGAGGCGAGGCTCGAGTCAAAACCGACCGCGAAATTACCGACGCAGATATCTCAAATCACAACCTCGTGCTTTGGGGTGATCCGCAAAGCAACCAAGTATTGGCGCGTATCCTCGACCGATTGCCGGTGAAATGGTCGGGGAAAGACGTGACGATTGCGGGTAAAACATTTACCAGCACCAGCCACGTGCCCGTGCTTATTTACCCCAACCCATTGAACCCTCGACGTTATGTGGTGTTGAATAGCGGCTTCACCTTTCGCGAGTATGATTATTTAAACAACGCGAGGCAGGTATCAAAACTACCGGACTACGCGGTGATCGACATCAACCAGCCCGTCACCCCTCGCGCACCGGGAGGAATCGCTTCCGCCGGATTCTTTAACGAAAAATGGCAACCTTGAATCGACATAGGAAATCTTGATCTCTAAGCTCAATCCCGTAAATTGAATCACACACGTATGAAACGAACACTCCTCGCAACACTCATGGCATCCGCTGTGGCATTGTCCGCAATCGCCGCCAATGTCGAACCCGGCTTCACCTCCATCACGGATGGGAAATCTTTTAAAGGGTGGAAAATGGCCACCGAACACACCAACACTTGGATCTTTAAAGACGGAGCCTTCGTCGCCCAGGGTGAACGAAGCCATCTCTATTATGTGGGAGACGCCAAGCCGTTCAAAAACTTTGAGCTGAAGGTGGATGTCAAAACTGCGCCGATGTCCAATGGGGGTATTTATTTCCACACCAAATATCAGGCCGAGAGCTGGCCGAAATATGGTTTCGAAACTCAGGTGAACAACACGCACGGCGACTGGAAAAAAACCGGCAGCCTTTACGACATTAACAACGTGAAAGAATCCGCCGCGAAGGATAACGAATGGTGGACCCAAACGATCACCGTCAAAGGCAACAAGGTGACCGTGAAAGTGAATGATAAAGTCGTCATGGAATACATCGAGCCAAGCGACGCCAAAGCGGGCAAAGATTATACCCGCAAGCTGGACGAAGGAACCTTCGCACTCCAAGCGCATGACCCCAAGAGCGTCATCCACTACAAAAACATCCGAGTCAAACGCCTCGAATAATTGGAGTTCCACTCAAATTCCAGCCGCCGCCTAAAAACCGGCGGCTTTTCTTTTTGGCGATAGCCCGGACTTGCCAAGCAGCGGTAAACGGCTCATTGTTTAGTAGTTCGCAGATTGCAATCATTTATGCATAACAATACGCCGAATCCCAAGCCTCTGGAGCATCTTGAGGAATGGGAGGATTTTCTCAAAGAACGTTATCCCGAGGGATCCACACCTGCTGTGGCAACACCGGTTTTTCGAGCGACTGACACTGACAAAAAAGAGGTGGAGTTTAGGAACTACGAAGCCGATGCGCGGCCTACTGTTAGAGAATTCTATCGGCTCAATCACCAATTCCAAAGCTACGAATTTGGACAGGCCAAGCGGGCAGATTTCCTCAAGTTGGAACGAAAAGCCATGACGGTGTGGCAGGCGATGGAATTCCTGAACACGCTCATCGATGATAGCGACCCGGACACCGATCTTTCCCAGCTTCAACATTTACTCCAAACCGCAGAGCACATTCGCCGCGATGGCCATCCGCGTTGGTTCATTCTCACGGGGTTGATCCATGATTTGGGGAAGATTCTGTGCTTATTTGGCGAGCCTCAATGGGCGGTTGTTGGAGATACCTTTCCTGTCGGTTGTGCTTTCTCCCCAAAGATTGTTTTTCCAAAGTTCTTTGAAGCGAATCCAGACTCGCAAAACCCTCGATTCCAAACCCCAGCGGGCATTTATAAAGAGGGCTGTGGACTCGACAAGGTGAACCTCTCATGGGGCCATGACGAGTATCTTTATCATGTGGTGAAAGGCAAACTACCGGCCGAAGGGTTGGCGATGATTCGTTATCACTCCTGCTATCCCATCCATCGTGAGGGCGAGTATGATTTCCTGTTGAACGATGAAGATCGTCGCCTCATGGAATGGGTCCTTAAATTTAATCCTTATGATCTCTACACCAAGAGTCATGAGAAACCAGATGTCGAAAAACTTCGGCCTTTCTACGAAGATTTAATCAACGAGTTTCTGCCAGGTGAACTTCGCTGGTAGGCGCATGTGGAAACACGATGGAACCAAACTTGCCTGATTTCTTTTCATGAAGTTTGCCATCTGCAACGAGATTTTCCAGAACTGGAAGTTCGATGATATCGTGCCCTTCGTCGCCCAAGTGGGTTATGAGGGAATTGAGATCGCTCCCTTCACTGCGGCCAAATCGGTGACTGATGTTCCAACATCAGAACGTCGCCGCTGGCGTGAATTGGCGCAGCAACACAACCTCGCGATTACGGGAATCCATTGGGTGCTGGCCCAGACAGAAGGATTGCACCTCACGCATCCCGACCCACAAATCCGAGCACGAACTTCGGATTACTTTGGTCATTTGGTGGATTTTTGCGCCGACCTTGGAGGTAAGACGGTTGTGCTGGGTTCGCCAAAGCAACGAAGCCTCATCTCAGGAGTTTCGCTCGAACAAGCCGACGATTTTGCGTTCTCTGTTCTGCAACCGGCAGTCCGAAAAGCACAGGATCGCGGGGTCATTATTTGCTTCGAACCGTTGGGCCCTGCGGAGACAGATTTTATCAACACCGCGACCCAGGCCATTTCTTTTGTGGATCGGTTCTCAAGCCCACACTGCCAAATCATTCTCGACGTCAAAGCAATGTCCACAGAATCGAAACCAATTCCCCAGATCATTCACGAAAGCCGAGGTCGCTTTGCTTACTTCCACGCCAACGACAAGAACATGAAAGGTCCAGGCTTTGGGGAAATTGATTTTACGCCGATCGCCAAAGCGTTACGCGCAAACAATTACGACGGATGGGTCTCGGTAGAAGTTTTTGACTTTACCGAAGGGCCAGAGCGTATCGCGAAGGAAAGTCTCGATTATCTCCGTCGCACCTTCCAGCCGTGATTCTGGGCGGATTTCCGAAGTCTCTTAACGCGTTAGGAGCGTCTCAATCTCCTGACGCAGGATAGCATTCACCGCATCAACCGACTGGTGCGCATCGACAATTGTAAACCCGTAGGTGGACTGCAATCGCTTGAACTGCTGCTCGACGAGCGCTTGGTATTTCAGAAAACTGTCGAACATATCACGCGACAAACCTAGATCCATACCGCTCTCCCAGAAATCTAGAGAGTGGTTTTTGGCAAAGTTTCGCTGAACCAATTCCTCCGGCGAAACATTGAGGTAAAAAACGGCGTCAGGTTCCAGAGCAATGCCGTAAAGATTCTTCAACCAATCCTCATCCATCCCGCGAACCATATCGCGCACCATCAACGTGTAGATGTAACGATCTGCTAATACGATAAAGCCGGAACCCAGAGCGGGAAGGATGATATTCTCGAGTTGATCGGCAAAATCTGTTGCGTAAAAAAGGCTCAGCGTGGTGCGGCTAAGAATGTTGCCTTGCTGTGCTTGACTAAGTTCCTCACTCACCAACGTCGAACGCTTCAGCCCAACTTGAACCGTCGCATGTCCGTTTCCCTCCAACCAATCCACCAACCGGCTGATTTGCGTCGAACGCCCCGAGCCGTCGGCTCCTTCCACCGCGATCAATTTTCCGCTGAGTGCTGCTAATTTCACCCCCGGAATACCTTGGCCGTAAAACCGCCGGTTCGAGAGGGAAGGCACCGCGATCGAATCGGTTCGTCTGAAAATCTGAGACGTGGAGTTCATGAATTCGTTGAGGTCTGAGGCAAGAGGTATTGAGCGAGATCAATCCGAGACCCGACAGTCTGGCGGACGATAGTTTGCTGGGTTTCGACAGGTTGATTCGCATCGATCACCACGAAATTAAACTCCTGACTCATCGCAAGGTATTGCTCAAGTATTCGGCCCTGAAATATACGGAAACTCTCGTAGGGATCGGGTGAAAGATTCAGATCCATGCCGGCTTCAAAATACTTTAGCTCGGGTCGATTATCCAAAATTCGTTGGAGGGAAACTTCCAAGTTGGCTTTGAAAAAAAACGTGAGATCCGGCAAGCACGCGAAACCGTAATTGGCACGCACCCACTCGGGTTGGCACCCGCGCACCACGTCGCGAGCGAAGGCCGTGTAGACGTAGCGATCGCATAAAACGATGTAACCCGCACGCAACAACGGCACTAATTGCCGTTCATAACGATCCGCAAAATCCGTGGCATGAATCAGGCTAAACGTCGTGGAGGTTAGAAGTTGCCGTTTTTTTCCTTTGCTCGTGGCACTTTTAACTAGTTCCGAAGAGTTCCATTCGCTAAAAAAAACTTTCGCGCCTGTTAGCTCCAGCCAACGTTTGAGTAAATAAATCTGCGTCGATTTCCCTGAGCCATCTAGTCCTTCGACCGCGATCAATCGACCTGGAAATCCAACCTCGGCAAATGTTTTTCTTGTGGGTAGCATTAGCAACGTAACTTTAATTTAATTGAAACAGGGCTGCGATCAACGAAAATGTAGTCGCAGTCGCCAGGCTCACCACAGTGCGAACGGCGTCGATCTGCCAAGCGATGAGCACCATGATGAACCCGTAGGGCATCATTTTGAAATAGGTTTCCCACTTGAGTCGGAGTAAGTGGGCCACGACATGCGAGCCGTCCAGCGGAGGTATCGGCAGTAAATTAAAAAAGCAAAGAAACAAACTGATAAACGCAATCTGCACTGCGGATTGGGTGATCAAAGGAATCTCGGCGATGACCCCAATTTTTGCGACCGCCAGCAAGCCGATGGCGAGCAAAACATTCATGGCCGGCCCTGCCATCGCGATGAGCGAATCGTCAAGTCGAGGTTGCCGCAAATTGTTGATATTTACAGGAACTGGTTTCCCCCAACCAATAATAAAACCAGCCAGACCCGAGCCGATCGAAGTGAGAAAAATACTCAGCAACGGAAGCACGATCGTGCCCACCATATCGATATGAACACCTGGATTGAGTGAAACGCGACCTTGATTGCGTGCCGTGTCATCCCCGCGCTTGGAGGCTACCCAAGCATGGGCGAACTCGTGAAAAGTGAGCACAGGCAAAAAACAGGCATACATCAACAATCCGTTCAACAAACTCTGCAAATCCATGCCGCAGAACGTAGCACACGATCGACGAGCGTAAAGGCAATTGAAATTAAGACCATCAAGCAGTGTGGTCGGTTCAATAATCGTAAAGCCCGCTGTCTTTACTATACGGTTGTGATCCCCCAGCTCCCATGCCACCGTCACCCTCTCCATCCTCCTTCGCACCGAAAACATCCCCCATATCGGCTTCGATCTTTTCTGGATCCTCACCCGATTCCAGCCGCTTAATCGCTACGTCCATCTCTTTTGGAATGGTTCCTTGCGGCATGATTTCTTTCAGCTTACGCATCATGTGCGCCATGTGTTTCGGATTATTCTCATCCAAATGCGCCATGTCGCGCTCGATGTCATTCATCACTCGGGAGACACGTGGATCCTCAAAATCAGGCAACGGTTCAGATGCATCGGAATCATCCGAGGGCAACGATGCGGCCTCATTCAACCCGCGTGGCATCGCGAAGGTGCTCATCTGTCGTTCCAATTTCGAGCAACCACACTTGGGGCAAACAGGATCGCGTTCCTGCTTCAATCGTTTGGAGAGAAAGCTGTAAACTTTTCGACACTTCGGACATCCAAATTCGTAAATCGGCATAATAATCTCTAAACCCCACCCGCCCAAGCCGGCGGGTTCTCCAACTGAAATAACATTTCACCCGCTTTTCGGACCAACAGCACGCCTTCATCTTCACGGTTCGCGTATTGCTCAATATCGAGGGTGCGCCAGTCGCGGTAGCCTAGATTGATTTTACGACAAACCTCCTCCGAAATCCCAGTCGCTAAGGTCACACGCACGCGAGGAGTCTCAACCCCATTCTCATAAGTTCCCAGGCCATAGACATGTGAGGCGTGAGCCAGCACTCCCCAAGGATGATGCTTAAATTGATCCCATTGTTTTAAAAAGTAATCCCGACAATGGTATCCCACATCGTGCAAAGTTTTCCCGTGCGCGACGCAAACCTCGTGAATGTGAGGCGCGTAAATAATCAACTCCCCTCCATTAGCCACGACAGGCTCCAACTTGTACATGCATTTACCACCTGTCCAAAGCTCATCATACATCGCGGGTGCGCACGAGAGGACGGTGTGGAACGCATGTTTTTTTCGACAAATATGCAACTCCCTAGAGAGGTCACTGGCTGCGTCCCAAGCGTCCTCGGGCGACCCCACAAACAGGCCGGCCAATTCGCCGTGATCCACAACCATACAAAAACAACGCTTCGGCACAGTTACCATCGCGGCCGCTCGATCGACAACCTTTCTGACGGGAGTCCATTTGTTCCCAATGATCATCGGGTTAGTAACGACCGCACCGAGCCAATGGAAGAAGTTGAGAATCGCTGGCCCGCCTATCCCAGGAAAAAGATATTTATTTCCACCCGAGCAACCCACGACTTCATGCGGGAAAACTGGTCCAATAATAATGACTTCATCATAATCAAAAACCAACGCATTGATTTCTACCAAAACGTCCATGGAAAATAACCCACCCGAAAGCTCGGAGATTTCTGCCGATGGAATGGTTCCAATCGGTCGCAACGCTTGGGGGTTATCCCACTCATGATTAAAAAACCGGACCCTGTGGTAAGTCTTACGCCGATCCTCAAGTGATATTTCCAACCGTTGACAAATGCCATCCTCGCTCATGGCCTGATGCGTGCCTAACGCAACCAAAACATCGAGCGCGGCGGTGACCTCGCCCAACTGCCGGTGTAAAGTCTGAAACACCAACCCAACAGGAGCAGTGCGTGTCGCGTCAGGGATGATCAACAATACTCGACGTCCTTGGTAATGCTCCCTCTGGCAGGAATCGGCCACCACATTTGCGACATCCCCTGCGGTAAGGAAGGTTCCAGCTCGTGGTTTTCTAAATATTGTTTTCATCAAATCGTCTGAGAGAGAAACCCTCCATCCACACGAATATCTGTGCCTGTAATAAAACTACTCGCCGCATGACTCGCTAAAAATATGGCCGCTCCGGCTAATTCGTTGGCGTTACCAAACCGGTTCATCGGAGTGTGGTTGTAAATGGATTGGGATCTGGCTGTCGGCGTACCATCGGCTTGGAACAATAACGCCCGATTCTGTTCCGCAGGGAAAAAACCTGGAGTGATCGTGTTCACCCGCACTCCATTTTTAGCCCATTCGCGAGCCAGAAACTGGCTCAGATTCAACACCGCAGCCTTGGCCGCCGAATACGCCACCACGCGAGACAAAGGCAAATGCGCTGACACACTCGCGATGTTGATGATGGAACCCCGCTGACGTTCACACATCCCCGGTCCAAATTCTTGGCAGGGAAGTAACGCGCCACCGACCAGATTCAAATCAAAGTTAGTCAGCCAATCCTCCAAGCCAACTTCCTCAAATTTTCGCTCAGGGGTCACCGTAACTCTGGGGTCATTCCCTCCTGCGGCATTCACCAAAACAGTCGGAGATCCAAACTCACGGATCACCTGTTCGTGCGCAATCGCAAGACTACCCCGTTTGGAGGCATCCACACTAAAAAACCTCGCATTACCGCCAGCCTGATTGATACGAAGCACCCGCTCTTCTCCCTTTTCGGCGTTGCGACCTAAAACCGCAACACGAGCACCTGCTTCCGCCAATCCCTCCGCGATGGCACCGCCCAAGGCACCCGTGGCACCGATCACAACCGCCACATCCTGCTTTAAATCGAACAGTCTCATGTGCCACCATCAAAACACATCCCCGCGCTGGGCCGCAAACTGGATTTTGGCCCCCCCTATTTTATTTGAGGCCAAGATGGATCGAAAGGGTGAGTTTCCTTGTAACCAGTTTTTCTAGTTTGGAGTCTTATGCTTGTGACGGTCTCTCCTCAAACAATGTGATTAATGTTATGAAAAAAGTTGTTCAATTGCTTAACGTCGCGTTTCTTGGCGCGATTCTCACGGCGGCTTCGCTGACATCATTGGCTCAAGATACTCCTCCGGGGAGACCTGGACGCCAGGGTGGTCCTGGTGGTGGAAACTTTGATCCGCAGCAAATGCGCCAGCGGATGATGGAACGGTATCGCGAGCAGTTCAAAATCAAGGACGATGCGGAATGGAAGTTGATCGAAGAGCGCGTTACCAAGGTGACCGAGGCTCGTATGCAGGCCGGTGGATTTGGCGGCTTCGGTGGTCGCGGCGGTCGTGGTCAAGGGGGTCAGGGCGGCGGACCAGAGGCTAACACTGAGGCTTCCGATTTGCGGACCGCAATCGAGGCAGACGCTCCAGCGGCTGAGATCAAGACCAAGCTTGAGAAATATCGCGCCTCGATGAAGGCGAAAGATGCTGCGCTCGTCAAGGCTCAGGACGATCTACGCCAAGTCCTCACAGGGAAACAGGAAGCCGCTGCTGTGCTCGCTGGTTTGTTGAAGTAATGTCCTACTGCGAGACGGTTCAGGCGCATCAGCGTCTCGGTGAGTTCTAAGTAAGTTTTATGGCCGAAGCCAATCATCCTTCAGAGTTGTTCAACCGCATGGTTGCGGACAAGCAATTGTCGGCAACTGATGCGGGTTTATTGTTAGAGTCCATAGCAGGGAAGGGTGCTGAAGAATCGCAGTCAGAAGCGGATGTGCTGCGTTGGCTGGCACGCGAGTATGATGTGCCATTTTCCTTGCTTGACGACATTGAGCCGGAGAAGCAGTTGCTCGCGCTTTTTCCTGCCCGTGTGCTGATGAAGGAGGAGCTTCTTCCTATTCGGCAGAATGATGGGTTAGTTTATATTGCTACCGGTCGGCTATTTGCGCCGCAAGGCTTGGATGCCCTCAAGGCGATGACAGGGTTGCGGTTGCAACCAGTTCTGGCACCACGGGAGGCGATTCAGCGGGAGATGAAGAAGCGACTCGGCGTCGGAGCAGACACGCTGGGCACTTTGGGTGAAGAGGCCTCGTTTCAGGTAGTAGATGACGAGAACGAGGAGAATACAAATCTCGATGACGCTGCTGAGGATGCGTCCATCATCCGCTTCGTTAACCAGGTTCTCCGAGACGCGATCGAACTCCGTGCCTCGGACATCCATTTGGAGCCGTTCGAGGATGAATTAAGAATTCGTTACCGTATCGATGGAGTTCTCCAAGAAGTTCCTGTTCCGGCTCAGATCAAACGGTTTCAACCGGCCATTGTTTCTCGAGTCAAGATTCTGAGCCATCTTAACATCGCAGAAAAACGGTTACCACAAGACGGACGAATCAAGATTCGTTTAGACAATGCTGAAGTGGATATCCGGGTTTCGGTCATTCCAATGCTCCACGGTGAAGCTGTGGTCATGCGTTTGCTCAGGCAGACGGCCACTCTTCGCGGCATGGAACAACTGGGGATGGATAAGCGCGAAATTCGTTCATTCAGAAAAGTCCTCGGGCTGCCGCATGGGATCATTCTCGTCACTGGCCCGACCGGGAGCGGGAAGACTTCGACGTTGTATACCGCACTCAATGAGATCAACGATCACGTGCGGAAGATCATCACGATCGAAGACCCAATCGAGTACCAGTTGCGAGGGATTAACCAGATCCAAGTTTCCGAGAAAGCAGGACTTACTTTTGCCAAGGGACTACGAGCGATTTTGCGTCACGATCCGGATGTGATTCTCATCGGTGAAATTCGAGATCAAGAAACCGCCCAAATCGCGGTTCAGGCTTCGCTGACAGGCCATTTGGTATTTTCGACCCTACACACCAACGATGCGCCCGGTGCCTTATCCCGACTCGTGGATATGGGAGTCGAGCCATACTTGGTAGCCTCCTCATTGGAAGCAGTCCTGGCTCAACGGTTGGTGCGCGTTCTTTGCACCCATTGCAAACAAATCGATACCTCACCAACAACCCACGCACTCAAGACCGAATTAAAGTTTGCACCCCACACCTTGGTGTATCGCGCTGTGGGTTGTCGGGATTGTCGCAACACAGGCTACCATGGTCGCCGAGGCATTTTCGAGTGGATGGATATTAGCCACGAGGTGCGCAGACTTATTTTGAAAAACGCGTCGAGTGGTGAGATTCGGTCTGCGGCTTGTCGATTGGGTTTACGCGGATTAGCCGAAGATGGTTGGCGGTTAGTCCAAGAAGGAGTCACGACTCCCGAAGAGGTTTTCCGTGTCACGAAAGCGCAGAGCGTGGGGGAGGTCGGAGAGGATCGCGCTGCGGAATTAGTCGTCACCGGTGAATCGGAGAAAGAATAGCGGGGAATGAGCTCATTTCATTATCGTGCGCTGCAGTCGAACGGGGCCGTAGCCGACGGAGTTTTAGAGGCTGCAAATCGCCAGGAAGCCCTGCGTGCAATCGAAGGACGGGGCTTGCGTCCGATTCGAGTTGCCGAAGCGAATGGCAGCAACAGTACCTCCAAAAGCACTCAGAAGAATCCTACCACAGTACAGAAACCAACCCAGGGGTTACCCCTTCTCTCACAAAAGCTCTCATTAGGCGGATCCAATTCGATCTCGCCTCGAGTGTTGGAAAACTTCACTCGCTTGCTGTCGAGTCTCTTGACTGCGGGTGTTCCTTTGAGTCGGGCGTTGGTAATTTTGATGCGAGAAGCCTCTACCCCTGCGGCAAAAGTTAAATGGAAACAGGTGCATGATTCGGTGGTAGACGGGCTTTCCTTGGCTGAGGCGATGGGTCGTTGTCCAGAGACTTTTCCTAAAGTCTACGTGGCGATGGTGGAAGCCGGCGAGACGGGTGGTTTTCTGGATGTGGTGCTCGGTCAAATCGCGGATTTTCAAGCGAGCGAAAAGGAAATGCGCTCCAAGGTGACGACAGCACTGCTCTACCCAGTGATTCTGTTAGTGCTAGCACTGGGAGTTTTAGTATTTTTGTTAGTATTCTTCATCCCCCGGTTTCAAACCATTTTTACGGGGTTTGGAGCGAAGCTGCCTCTGCTCACACAAATGATCGTTTCGACGAGCGAGCTATTAAGGGGTTATGGATTATTCTTGGTATTCGGGTTGGTGCTCGTGGGTTTCTTGTTACGCAATTGGTTCGCCTCTACTCAAGGCCGACGAACGTGGGAAGGGCTGATGCTTAAACTGCCAGTGGTGGGACCGCTTGTGGCTCAATTTGCGATGTCTCGTTTTTGTCGAATGCTGGGAACATTGCTCGGGGCAGGGGTTCCCTTGGTCAACGGACTCAACGTTGCGCGCCGTTCTATCGGTAACCAAATCCTTGTGGATGCAGTCTCTAATTCTATAGAGCGTGTGAAAGAAGGAAAACAACTGGGGCCGAGCTTGGGTGAGTGTCGGACGCTTTTTTCAGGAGCCACGCTGGAAATGATTTCTGTGGCCGAGGAGAGCGGTAAGCTGGATCAAGAATTGGTTCGAATCGCGAGTGTGACCGAGCTTGATCTCGATCGCCAATTAAAGACAGCGGTGGCCTTGGCCGAACCCTTGATGCTTTTCCTTATCGCCGGATTTATCGGCACAATTTTTATCGGAATGGTAATCCCAATTTTCTCACTGCAAGACCATATCAAATAAGTCCCTATTAACCTGAGTTATGATCCTGAAATATTCCAGACAATCTCCAAGAAATGCTCCTAAGAAGGCCGGTTTCACGCTGATCGAGTTGCTCCTAGTCCTCGTGATCCTTGGTATTTTAGCGGCCATTGTGGTCCCTAAATTTTCTGGGCGCACAGAGCAGGCCCGCACCACAGCCGCCCAATCCCAAATATCAACCTTTGACACAGCGTTGGATTCTTTTGAGATCGATACGGGTTCCTATCCCAAGGGGAAGAATGGATTGAATGAGTTAGTTAAACAACCGAGCAACCTTCAAAATTGGCGTGGGCCTTATCTTAAAAACGAGATCCCCAAAGATCCTTGGGGCAACGATTATATTTACGAATGTCCGGGAAAGCACAATGCCACCTCCTATGACATCACCTCGATGGGCCCGAATGGTCAACTGGGTGGGGATGACGATATCGCCAACTGGCAACAAGCTAACCAAAAGAAATAGCCGTCGAGTCGGATGATTATTTCATTCCATCACCATTATCATCGTAGCAAGAGACGTTTATCCACTCGAGGATTCACGTTGGT
>WBXJ01000047.1 GCA_008933045.1 Verrucomicrobiota bacterium | reverse complement strand
TGATTTACTTTTGGAATTCTCTGAAGCCTTTTCCTGATCGAGTGCTTTCTCCCCAAGGGGAACGGCTGTTTGTGAAGCCTCAACTTTGATAAAATTCAGGAGCACTGGAGCGAGAATCATCCCTGGGATACCGAGGAGACGTTCACCGATCAGTAACCCCAGCAGGGTGAGCCAGACGGGATTCTTGATCCGGTCACCGATGATTTTGCTGTTAAGAAAGTATTCCAATTTGTGAATCACCACGAGGAATATCAATGCAGCTAATGCTGTTTTAGGGGAGACTGTGAAGGCAACACCGATGATGACGGTATTGCTGATGAGGTTGCCGATGATGGGGAATAGACCACACAAAAATGTGACCCCAATGAGCATTACGGGGTAGGGTAGGTGGCAGAAGGTGGTGAAAATCGCGGTGAAACCTGTGTTAAGAATGGAAATGGTCACTTGAGCTCCCATTACGCGCTCAAAGCTAAGAAAAAAAGAACGGAATCTTGCGGCAAGAGCCTCCAAAATAAGGGAATAATAGTTATTAGAGATCGGATGCGTGTGACGTTCGATATCGAGTTCCTTGTTGAGAAAAAGACCGACAGCTATTACCAGACCGATGATGACGAAGGCCACTTGGTGGACTAGATTTCCTGCGAGTTTTCCTATGTTCCCCCACTGGTTTTGGACACTCTCCACAAGCATAGTTTTAAGACCTTGATGATTCTCGAATGGAAGGGTCACCCCATGGTTGTCGAGATAATCAATCATCGATGGAATGGTCTTCGCCAGCATCTCAGGCATCGCGGTGACCATTTGACGTGAAAAATAGATCGAACCCCAAGAGAGGAGGGCCATGAGCAGGATCATGAGTGTGATTGCCACCCATTTGCTTCGAGTAGCAATTCTCAATTTTTCAAGGATCAAAAAAACGAAGAGAATCGTTAAAAAAGGAGTGGCTAAGTGCAAATACCCCATCAGCACCAAAAGGCCACCGAACAAGCAGTAAGAAAGGGTCGCGGGTCGATTCATATTTTTAAAATCCTGTTGACATCCGGTAAAAAATGACGAGATTAAGGATGACTTAGCTCAACTATGACATCCTCAAATCCTGTTTTAAAAGATACCACATTTCAAAATGTACGCGAGCTCAGTGGTGCTCGAATGACTGCCGAGGGCGCTGTGATGAAGACGGTAGCGTTGCTCTTCTTGGTTATTTGTGCTGGTGCTTATACTTGGTCTCAGGTGACCCGTGGCGAAAACGTCGGACCTTGGATGATTGCTGGATTTGTGGGCGGTTTGATTTCTTGCTTGGCGACCGTCTTCAAGCCGCGATGGTCGCCGATCTCGGCTCCTATCTACGCCCTGTGTCAAGGGTTGGCGATGGGTGGACTTTCTGCGATTTTCCAAAAAATGTATCCAGGTATTGTGCTGAATGCGATCGGCCTGACGTTGGGAGTGCTCTTAATTATGTTGGCTTCCTATCGCCTAGGTTGGTTACGGGCGACACCGGCCTTCACGCGAGGCGTCGTATGTGCCACGGCGGCGATTGCATTGTTTTATCTCGTAACAATGGTTTTGCGGTTGTTTGGAATGCAGACACCCATGCTTCATGATGGCGGACTTTTAAGCATTGGAATTAGTTTGGTGGTGGTTTGTGTGGCGGCTTTGAATTTGATTTTGGATTTTTCAGTAATCGAGGAAGGCGCAGCGCAGGGAGCTCCGATTTACATGGAGTGGTATGCCGCTTTCGGACTTGTGGTTACCTTGCTTTGGCTCTACGTGGAAATCCTCAGACTTCTCTCGAAGCTGCAGAAGCGGTAATCCCCTTCGTGTAGGTAATCAGAGGTTTTTAGCCAGTTCAGCGGTGCTGGAAGCTAAAACTTCTCGATGGAGAGATTGCCCATGCGAATCCATCGTGACGACCACAGGGAACCGCTCCACGGTGAGTTCCCAAATGGCTTCCGGTGAGCCGAACTCCTTGAGGAAATGGACACTTTTCACGGAGGTAATACACTCGGCGAGCACTTGAGCTGCGCCACCTACGGCGTGAAAATAGACGCACCCGACCGCTTGGCAGGCATCGAGAGTTCGGTCGCCCATCCCGCCTTTGCCGATCACTCCTCGAAGTCCAAAATCCCTAATGATTTGACCTTGGTAAGGCTCCTCCCGGATGGAGGTAGTAGGGCCGGCCGCCGTGACTTGCCACTGACCACCTGCATCTTTCATCACGACGGGCCCGCAGTGATAGATGATTCCATCGCGCAGATTGACCTCGGGCGGCAGGGCTCCACCTTCGTGTAGGTATTTATGAACGACATCACGACCAGTAAAAACCGTGCCACTAATTTCAACGGCATCTCCGACTTTTAAGGCACGGATTTTTTCTTCGGTAAATGGGGTGGTTAATTGAATCATAGCTGATATCAATAAAGCCAAGAATCGATTTCGCCTTGAGGATTTAATGCAACGCCTTGGCGACGGTAAGCCCAGCACATGTAACTGATGCTTACGAAAAAGGATGCAGGCAATCGGTTCGCGGCGCAGATTTTTGCACCTAAAAGAGTAGTCTTTCCGCCGAAACCCATAGGCCCGATCCCGAGGCGGTTTGCGGTTTCGACAATATCTTGTTCGAGCTGATCCAGAACAGGGGTGGAGTTACGATCGTCAAGTTTGCGAAGGAACTGCTGTTTGGAAAACTCGTAACCAGTCGCCCTATCCCCACCAATACAAACGCCGAGGATTCCCGGTCCACACCCTTTGCCTTGAGCCTGCAGGACAGCATCCAGAATGACCTTCCGACATCCGTCGAGATCGCGGTTGGCTTTGAGTTTTTCGTTCGGCAGGGAGTATTGCGCACCGACATTCTCACAGCCGCCCCCTTTGAGAATCAGTCGCACCTCGGTAGTAGACCCTCGATGCTGATGAAAATGAACTGATGGTGAACCTAACCCAACGTTGGTGCCATCGTTCACACCTGTCAGGGAATCCACAGAATTCTGGCGCAGAAACCCTTTCTTGGTGGCCTCGGTCACAGCAGTTCGTGCGGTTTCCTCAAACCCAACTTGATCCAACGTCAACCGGCTTGTGACATAAAAAATGATGCTGCCGGTGTCCTGACAAATAGGCTGAGATTTTTGTTTTGCGAGCGCGATATTACGGTCGATAATCTTTAGAGCCGCTTCGGCAATGGTGTCTTTTTTCTCGTTGAGCAGCGATGCCAGGATGGCTCGATGTACGTCGTCCGGGAGCTCGGACGACGCGCTCCGAATCAACTCCACTAATGAACTCTGTAACGCAATCATATAATCTCTTGAGAAACCTAGGGGGCGAGCGAGGTGCTGTCAATTCCACCTCGGGGGACGTGAGAGATTTCAGCTTAAAGTGAGGTTGTTTTGTAAATGGTTTTAGGGTAAGGATTTTGGATCACCTTGTTTATGTGTTTAAACTCTGAAATTGACGAAAAAACGGTTTCACAAAACTCCGATCTCGCTTCATGCGGGCTACAGGCATCAGAAATTGAGGCGAGCCGGTTCAGATGTTTTTGTCTCGCTCTCATGCTGAGTTGGATGCTTACGGGCTGTGCCACAGTTGGACCTGTAGAATGGTATGTGCAACGAAACGAAACCAAAGTAGATATCGGTTCCAGTGCACATTCCCCGATTGTCACCTACCGTTTGAAGCCACCGGAGCAATCAGAATTGATTGTAGAGAGTGGAAGCTATTTCCACCCTTTTCACACTCCCAAGGGGGTCGTGGTAACTGACTTTGCACCGAGTGACCACAAGCATCATCGAGGAATCTTTTTAGGGTTCGTGGAAATGCATGGTGCAGCGGACGCAGATTTTTGGGGCTGGGGGGCTCATGCTCCTATCAAAGGACGTAAAATTGTGAACCGTGATGTCACGATGCAGGTGGAGGCGGATAAGGAATTCCATCTCACCGCAACGAATGAATGGCAGGCCAACGGGTTGGTTTTAGTGGATGAAGTGTTAGATGTGAAGGTTAAGAATCGTTCCGGACTCAATGTCATGGATCTGGTTTATCGAATCACTCCGAAATCTGATCTTGTCCTGAGTCGTTGGGCCTTTAGCGGTTTTTGCTTCCGAACGCGGAAGGATGGAGAGGTTACATTTTATTCCCCCACGGGTGTGGTTACGCTCCCCGATCCCAGCCACGTGAAGCCTGAGACGGATTGGGCCGATGCGCTCTGGTATGCTGCTGGGCTGAAGTTACCCGATGGCACTTTAGCAGGCGGCGCGGTTATGAGTCATCCTTCGAACCCACCCACTCTATGGCACAATAATCGAGGAGTACGAATGATCAACCCATGCATTGTGGCGCCCTCTGAGTTAAAGCTGAGGGCTGGCATTCCTCTGATTTTGCGCTATCGAGTGGTGGCTTTTGATGGGGGGATACCGTCCGCACAACTGACCCAACTCGCCCGCGAATTTCAGAAATGAGTATGCAATTGGCAAGTGATGGTTGGTTTGACAGGTTTTGTAGAGTTGTCGCAGGGTGTGCCCTCTATGGCTTGCTGAACCTGCCCGTCCTGAGTGCCCCCAATGTTCACCCAGTAGATGGATGGAAGATTGAGTTGATTGCAGAAGCACCGGTCATACTTCATCCATCAGTTCTGTGTAGTGCTCCGGATGGACGGATTTTTGTGGCGGAAGATCCGATGGATATTCGTGTTCCAGTTGCCGCTTCTCAGGGAAGAATCGTTTGCATTCATCCAGACGGACGCCAAACTATTTTTGCAGAAAAACTCCACGCAGTGTTCGGAATGCAATATTTGGAGGGTCGCCTGTTTGTGCTTCACAACCCATTTTTCACCGTGTTTAGGGATGACAACGGGGTGGGAGTCGATCGAGATGATTTGGTAAAGAGCACGAATCCGAACCCATGGGCACTGGACTGGAACGATCATGTGCCCGCCAATTTCAAGCTGGGGATGGATGGTTATTTTTATGTGGCGGTAGGAGATAAAGGGGTTTATGGAGCTGTCGGACGCGATGGGCGACGCGTCGATTTACAAGGCGGCGGGATTTTGCGTTTGCGACCTGATGGTACTGAACTTGAGGTTTATTCGACGGGTATTCGGAATATTCTCGATGTGGCGATCAATTCGAATGACGCGATTTTTACCTACGATAATACCGATGAGCACGATTGGATGGGGAGGCTCACCCACATGGTGGAGGGTGGGGTTTACGGCTATCCGCACGACTTCGTGCCCCGTCAGCCTCACACATTGTGGATGATGCACGACTTCGGTGGAGGGGCAGCTACAGGGGTATTTGCCAACACGGAGGACGCACTTCCGGATGCTTACGGGGATAATCTATTTCTGGCAGATTTTGGAAAGCGACAGATCTTGAGGGTGGTCATTAAAGAGGAAGGTGCGAGCTATCGCGTTACTCATTCTGAGGAATTGTTTCTCGATCCACCTCCTGAGTTTAGGCCTGTTGGCATTGCTCCATCGGCTGATGGAAGGTCTATCCTTATTTGTGATTGGGCTCATCGAGACACTAAGGAAGATGTGAAAGTGGGTCGAGTTTGGAAGCTGACGTCAACTGCACCGGATTCCTCAAAACCCAAGCCTGATTGGTTTGTCGCAACGGCCTCAGGAAAACCATGTATCGCGACTGGAGATCAGTTAGCGCAGGCATTACATCATCCATCGAGGAGTGTCCGCCTCACCGCACAGCGAGAGCTAGTTCGAAGGAACGAGCAATCAGTAATCGGAAAAATTTTAGGCAATAAATCATCCCTAGTTCAGGCCCTAGCGCACGCGATCTGGGCTGCGGATGCGATGGATAAGGGGATGACTCATCGCCAAGCAATCCTCGGGCTTTTGAAATCCGAAAACGCTCAGGTGCGTCAACAAGCTATTCGACAGTTAGGAACTCGGCGCGTCGGATCTGAGTCTGCGATTATTGGGTCGTTCGTGAAAGACCCAGTGGCTGCGGTGCGTTTGGAGGCTGCGACCGCTCTGGGTCGAATGCCACAGGCGACCGCAGTAGATCCGCTGAGAAGTGTGTTGGGAGAGAAGGATTTGTTCACGCGATTTGCCAATTTTACCGCTCTGAACCGCATTGGACGTGCCGAACCTGCCGCATGGGTCTCGATCGCAGTGGATCTGAATCATAAGGATCATGCTGTTCGAGAAGGAGCCTATTTGGCACTCCGTGAGACTTTTGACACTTCGCTTGCACGGGTGTTGAGAAACGGTGCCACCAATGCGATGTGGACACTTGATGGCAAGCTGAGCGCGTTCAAATTACTCACGGGAATGCTTCGGAAAGTGCCTCAATGGCAGGGTGAATGGGGGGCCTACCATCCCGCATTGGCACCCCGTCCCGAAAAATCAGAAACTTGGGAAGGGACTGCCGACATTGCAGATTTTCTCCAATCACACATCACAAACTCGGTGCAAGAATTGCGACTAAAAGCCATCGACGGACTCCGCGTTGTCGGGGGAGCAATGGTGGTTACCCGTTTGCAGGTGGCATTTGAGTTGGAAGCTGTCCCGAGTGTAAAACAGGCAATTCTAAGTGCTCTTGTTAAACTTAAAGATGTGACCTCGGATGCTTTTTTTGCCCAGGTGTTGAAGGAACAAGCAGACCCGGTAATGCTCGAGATCGCGATCCACGGCGTGGCTGCGATTCGAGGGCGTCAAGGTGCCGACTCATTGCTGCGTCGAGTTGAGGCCGGGTTACAGGCAGGAGTTGAGCTCGAAGGTTTACGGGTTTTGGGGGAACTCCACATGGCTAAGGCACTGCCGTTGTTGGGTTCCAAAGCTCAGTCAACAAATGTTGATAATGCGGTGCGGGTGGCTGCGGTGCGAGCATTGGGGGAAATCTCTGGCGAACCATCAGCGGTCATCGTTCGAGGGTTGTTGGATCACCCCTCGCTTGCGATTCGTAAAGCGGCTATCACGGCAGTCGGAAACCTGAGAGATCAGATTTCCACTCCAGCACTCTTGAAATGTTGGAGACAGAACGAAACGAAAGCACTCGCTTACGAGTCACTGCTTCGTTTGGCTGATGTCAGGGCGTTGGATGCTTACATCGACGGGTTAGCTAGTGTCAATCCATCGACCCGAGATTTGACTCGTAAAACCCTCGAAGGAATTAAAGGTGACATTCTCACAAACCTTCAAGGTCGCGCCTCTGAATTAAAGCCGGAGGTCGTGGTTGAGTTGCGCAAAGTTTATGAAAAGGACGAGCGTGCGTTAAAAAACCTGCTCTTTGCGAATCAAGTAAAGGTTCTTGAGCCTGCTGATTTTGAGACCTACGCGCTCGCAACCAAGGGCGACCCTTTGGCAGGGCAAAGAGTGTTTTGGGATGAGGCAGGGGTAGCGTGTCTGAAGTGCCATCAGGTAGCAGGTCTTGGCGGGGTGGTTGGGCCAGACTTAACTCTGATTGGGGTTCAATTTCCACGATCGGTACTCATCGAGCATATTCTCTACCCGAGCCGAGTGGTACGTGAAGGCTATCAATCGTACACGGTCGAACTCAAAGACGGCGAGTCTGTTTCAGGATTAGTTAAGGGAGAAGATGGGAAAAAAATTACCCTCTTAGATAGTGCTGGTAGGATCGTTACGGTGCTGAAGGAGCAAGTGTTAACTCGCAATAAGAGCGGCGTATCATTGATGCCGGAAGGCCTGCACGTCGGTCTGACCTTGGATCAATTCGCGGACTTGATCGCGTTCCTCGAATCACGTCGCAGCGACTCACGGCAGCCCATGACGGCCATTACTCCGGAGGGATTTAAGCCAATTTTCGATGGCCGATCACTGACAGGTTGGAACGCCGAAGGTAAAGCGGTTGGGCATTGGACGGTACGGGATGGAGTGTTAGAAAATGACGGAATGGGCGACCATCTCTGGGGTCGTTTAGAGTTCACCAATTTCGTGCTCCGATTGCAATGGCGTCTTCCCGACCCACCTAAATGGGAAGAATTCCCGGTCATTACTTTGGCCGGTTTAGATGCGATCAATGAGAGTGGTAAACCGGTAACGAAACGCGTCCTCGATGCCGGGGATAGCGGGGTTTTCGTTCGAGGGTCTTTGAAGGCGCAAGCAAACATTTTTTGTTATCCTGTTGGTAGTGGAGAATCGTGGGATTACCGCACCGATCCGAAGATGACGCCCGAGCAACGGCGGGCCGTAACGCCGAAGCGACAGGCAGATCGCCCCGTAGGCGACTGGAATTCGATGGAGGTGCGGATGCACGAGAATCGGATGACAGTCATCCTCAATGGGGATGAGGTCATTTCTTCCGCTGAACTTCCGGGAGTTCCTGCACGGGGCCCTATCGTCTTACAACACGAATCGGGCCATGTGCAATTTCGACACTTATTTATTTCTGAAGTGCCTTGAGTTGTCGGTCGTGACGTCGGTGCAGAAGCATTTGCGCTGACAAGGCTCCTATCAAGGCCATCAGCATGTCCCTCTGCGTGTCCCAAGTATCTCCCTGAGTGCCGAGGAAGTCATCGGCTTTACCGCCGCTCAGAAGGGCTGTAGCGAATTCGATCAACTCGAAGCAACCTCAAAGCACGACGCAAATGGACTGAAGGAGCTTGGAGTTTTTTCAGATACTTGGTATTGTTAATATAAAGCCGACGTTAGTGTGGAAATGGATTCTGTTAGGAATTCATCGCGCTTCGTCCGCTAAACATTATGAGTGTGAGTGCCTCCTTTTCATTTCCAACACCGATAATATTCGGGGCGGGTACATTAGCTGAATTGCCAGAACGCCTACAGAAATTGGGCGTAACCCGCCCGTTAGTAGTGACAGACCCCGGCCTCCTCCCTACATCAGCCTATAAAAAATTGGCGAATGTTCTCGGACATTCGATCCGAGGCTGGGCTTTATTTTCGGAGGTTCACCCAAACCCAGTGGAGACGGATGTGATCAAGGGCGCGGCGACGTATCGTCAGGAGCAATGCGATGGGGTGATCGCCTTTGGAGGCGGAAGTGCATTAGATGTCGGCAAGGCGGTTCGACTTTTGGTGAAGCGGCCGGAGTTGAATCTCGCCGAGTTTGACTGGCGAGAAACTTGGAGTGGTTTAGCCCCCTGTGTCTGCATTCCAACCACCGCCGGAACCGGCAGCGAGGTTGGACGTAGCTCTGTCATTGTCATAGAAAAAACTCGGCGTAAAGCCGTTTTGTTTAATCCAGCACTTTTAGCTGCACTCGTCGTTCTCGATCCTGAATTGACTGTAGATTTGCCCCCAAAACTCACGGCAGCGACTGGTGCGGATGCTTTGACGCATTGCATCGAATCATTCACTTCGCCCCAGTTTCATCCGCTATGCGATGGAATTGCACTGGAAGGGATTCACCTCGGGGTCAAAGCTCTGCCTTGTGCGGTTCGAGACGGACAAAACTTGGAGGCTCGCGGAATTATGTTGATGGTAGCGGCAATGGGTGCGGTTGCATTTCAAAAAGATTTAGGAGCCACCCACTCGCTTGCACATCCGCTTTCCACCGTGTGTGGGTTACATCATGGGCTTGCAAACGCACTCTGCCTACCGGTGGTGATGCGCTTTAACGCGAGCAGAAAATCTGGATTGTATCGGAGGGTTGGTTTGGCGTGTGGTTTGGATCTTGTAAAGGTCTCGAACTCAGAAGCAGATCGAGCCACGATCGAATTCATCACGAATCTTTTGCTTGAGATCGGGATCACGCCCGGCTTACGCGCTCACGGTGTTACGGAGGCGCATGTCGAAGCGATGACTCCGCAAGCATTTGCCGATGGGTGTCATGCGACGAACCCCGTTCCCGTGACGGCGGAAGATCTCCGTAGTTTATATCTTCAGGCTTTATGAGTTACCCCTCTGAACCATTTATTAACGGCCGCTACACTTCGAGTGCGACGGGGCAACCGACGAATTTAATCAATCCTGCGACAGAGGAGGTTTTTGCTTCAGTGTCCTCAGTGCAGGCGAAGGATGTAGACGAAGCGATTGAAGGTGCTGATCGCGCTTTTCGACAGAGTTGGCGCGACATTCCTCCGGGGCGTCGCGCAGAAATCCTCTTCAACATTGCAAAAATCTTGCGAGCGAATGTCGAATCCATTGCCCAATTAGAAAGCAGATGCGTTGGCAAACCGATCGCGGATGCACGCGATGAGGTTGCTTTGGGGGCGAGAGTATTCGAGTTTTACGCGGGTGCCGTGAGCAAGTTTGGAGGTCAAACATTGCCGGTGTCCCGGGGCGGGTTCGATTTTACATTGCGTCAACCCATGGGCGTCGTTGCAGCCATCGTTCCATGGAATTTCCCATTCCCCATTGCCTGCTGGAAGGTTGCTCCAGCGTTGGCCGCAGGTAATACGGTGGTGCTCAAGCCAGCCTCGATTTCTCCTCTAAGCGCACTCTTGTTGGGCCAATTGTCAGTCGAGGCAGGACTCCCTGCGGGTGTGCTTCAGGTGCTGCCTGGATCGGGTCGCGAAATCGGCAACCAATTAGTCTTACATCCAATGGTTCGTAAGATTTCGTTCACCGGTTCGACGGAGGTCGGGCGAGGTATCATGGAATTGGCTGCGCGTGGATTAAAGCGGGTGTCGTTGGAGCTCGGAGGGAAATCGCCCAACATCGTTTTTGCTGATGCAGACATCGAGCAGGCGGCGACAAATTCGCCGATGAGTGTTTTTGGGAACACGGGCCAAGATTGTTGCGCCAGAAGCCGAGTTTTGGTGGAACGAAAGGTGATGGATTGTTTCGTTGAAAAATTTATTGCAGCGACGAAGAAATTGATCATCGGTGATCCCGCTTCCGAGGCAACCCAGATTGGGCCGCTCGTTTCCGCAGGGCAACGCGCGGTGGTAGAAGATTTCATGGCCTCGGCTAGATCTCAGAAACGATCGATTGTTAGCGGCGGTCAACGATGGGGGAGTAAGGGTTACTTTTTTGAACCCACAATCATCCTCGAACCGGAAATTACGGATCGAGTGTGGCGGGAGGAAATTTTTGGTCCGGTGGTATGCATCCGAGCATTCGATGATGAGTCGGAGATGATCGAGGAGGTAAACGATTCACCTTACGGATTGAGTGGTTCAATTTGGACTCATGATATTCGTCGAGCGTTGCGCGTTGCGCGTCGAGTCGAGAGCGGTGTATTGAGTATCAATTCACATAGTAGCGTGCATGTCGAAGCTCCATTCGGAGGATTTAAACAAAGTGGTTTGGGTCGCGATTTGGGGATGGCGGCTATGGAAGGTTATACGGAGCTAAAGAATATCTACATCGCTGATTGATCCGCCCAGAAACCCAATAGAAAATTCTGATTTATGCAGATCCAGGAACTGACAAAAAAAATTCACGCGGGAGAAATTGACACAGTGATCGTCGCTTTTCCTGATTCATTGGGGCGCTTGGTAGGTAAGCGTTTCACGGGCCGTTATTTTAATGAGCATGTTGCGACGGATGGCACTCATTGTTGTAATTACCTCCTGACTGTGAACATGGAGATGGATCCGATGGATGGTTATCAGGTGGCTAATTGGGAAGCTGGTTTTGGCGACTTTTTAATGCGCCCCGATCTCGATTCGATTCGGCTAATTCCTTGGCAAGTTGCGACCGCGTTGGTGATTTGTGATTACGAACGGAATGATGGCAAGCTGGTGTCTGAGGCACCACGTTCCACTTTGAAGAGACAGCTCGAGCGTGTCACCAATCAGGGAATGGTGTGTAATATCGCCAGTGAACTTGAGTTTTATCTCTACAACACAACCTATCCCGAAGCATTTGCCAGCGGCTATCGTCACTTACCTCCCTCAAGCGATTACCGCATCGACTACCACACCATGCAACCGGGGCGCGACGAAGGTTTATTCCGCGCGGTCAGAAATTTCATGAATCAGGCTCGGGTGCCCGTGGAATCCTCAAAGGGTGAATGGGGACGAGGTCAGCACGAGATTAATTTCATCTATGATCGGCCGGTTTTCATGGCTGACATGCATACAGTTTTTAAACAGGGTCTGAAGGAAATCACAGCCCAGCACGGCAAAGCTGTCACCTTTATGGCAAAGCCTAGCATGACGGAAGCTGGCAGCAGTTGTCATATTCATGTTAGTTTATCCCGAAATGGAGAGAATCTTTTTTGGGATAAGGAAGGGCAATCAGGCTCGAAACTATTCCGTCAATTTCTGGGTGGGCTGATGAAGTATTCGCCCGAATTGTGCTATTTCTTCGCCCCGACAATTAACGCTTACAAACGCTACCAACCTGGAAGTTGGGCTCCGACAAAAATGGCTTGGGCCAACGATAACCGTACGGTGGGGTTTCGAGTCGTCGGTCAGGGCGCATCATTCCGAATCGAAAACCGAATGCCCGGTGCAGATGCCAATCCCTATCTTGCCTTCTCTGCAACACTTGCGGCAGGTCTTGCTGGTGTGGAGGAAAATTTGGACTGCGGCGAAGCTTACTTCGGGAACGCTTACATTGATCAAACCCTTGCAAGCCTACCCTCGAGCCTTGCAGATGCTGCATACAGCCTGAACAACAGTAAAATGGCTAGAGCCACCCTAGGTGACGAGGTCGTCGATTATCACGTGCATAGCGCACGTCTTGAGGTGCAGGCTTTCGCAAACAGCGTTACGGATTGGGAAAAATCGCGCTACTTCGAGCGCATTTGAAGTTGGTTGCGACCATCGATATTTTTAGCCAGTTTAAATACAATGAAAGTGAATCTTGCTTATGGTCAAGGTCATCTTCCGGTGGAGCTACCGGATGACTTGACAACGGTAATCACCCCTTCACATAAGCCAGGGTTGGCGGATGAACGAGTTGCAGTTCTTAAAGCTTTAAGTGCGCCGATTAGTGCTGCCCCCTTGCATGAGTGGTTGAAACCTGACGCGACCATTTGTATCGCGTTTACTGATATTACACGTGCAACCCCAAACGACCGCATCATTCCGTGGCTGCTGGAGCATCTGGAAGCGGGAGGTGTCCGCCGTGATCAGATCACCTTGCTCAACCAACTCGGCACCCATCGCCCTAACACGATTGAGGAGCTTTCTAAACTGCTCACACCTGCAGTGGTTCGCAATTACCGAGTCATCAATCATGAGCCCGAAAACCTCGCCGCACATTGTCAGTTGGGCACCACGCGCGATGGAACACCCGCTTGGATTAACCGCCATTTAGTCGAGGCCGATGTTCGTATTATCACAGGATTTATCGAGCCTCACTTCTTCGCAGGTTTTAGTGGTGGGCCAAAAGGGATCATGCCCGGATGCGCAGCTCTGGAAACTGTGATGTCTAATCACGGAGCACCGAATATCGGTAATCCAAAATCGACCTTCGGAATAACGACCGGTAATCCCATCTGGGAAGAACTGCGTGATATCGCCCTTCGAGTGGGACCTAGCTTTCTGCTCAATGTAACGCTGAACGAACAGCGAAATATCACGGGTGTTTTTGCGGGGGATCTGCTAACGGCTCACCGAGATGGGTTCGAATTTGTGCGTGGCCAAGCGATGCAGAAAGTCGAATCACCCTTTGATGTCGTTGTGACGACCAACAGCGGTTATCCATTGGACATGAATCTTTACCAAGGCGTGAAGGGGATGAGTGCCGCCGCCCGCATCGTGAAGGAGGGGGGCACCATTATTCTCGCCTGCGAGTGCAGTCAGGGGGTTCCAGCCAATAGCCCACTCGATCAGCTTCTGCGCAGTGCAGGAAGTTCAGCAGAGATTCTCGCACTTCTATCGACTCCAGGTTTTGTCAGACCGGAACAGTGGCAAGCTCAGATTCAGGCTTTGATTCAAAAACGTGCGGAGGTATTGGTTTACAGCTCTTTGACTGATGAGGTGATCCGTGCCGCGCATTTAACCCCGTGCCGCGATATCAGTAAGGCGGTGACAGAACGTCTCCAGCAAAAGGGTACCGAAGCCCGCGTTGCTGTCCTCCCGCAAGGTCCGTTAACCATTCCGTACCTCGCCTAAAATCGACTCAGATTCAAATTGACGATTGGAAAAAATCCAGACGCCTATGGAGATCAACCAATTCAAAAGAATGAACCTAAAAATGTTTGTGGCGATCCTCGCCATGCTCCTCACAGTTCAAATTGTTCCCGCAGCAAATACTGCCGTTTCTTCCAGCGATATACGAGTGTTCAAGATCCGGATTTATTATGCTCGAGAAGGCAAATTCTCAACATTGGAGGGCCGATTCCGAGACCATACCACGAAACTATTTGCTAAATACGGTATCGAGAATATCGCCTACTGAGTTCCTACCGAGAACCCTCAGAACAAGTTGACATACATCCTTGCGTATCCGAGTCGGGCCGCTCGCGATAAGTCGTGGAAGGAATTTATGGCGGATCCCGAGTGGCAAGCGGTCATGAAAAAGACTCAGAAAATGGCCCAATTGGCCTGTATTATTTCACACCCCTCAAAAGAAGGTTCAAAAACATCATTCGATTCATTTCACAAAGACCCCGCATGGGTGGCAGCTAAGGCTAACTCTGAAAAAATCGGCGGATCACTGATCGCTGAGGGGGGAGTTAAATCCGAGTTTCTC
>WBXJ01000046.1 GCA_008933045.1 Verrucomicrobiota bacterium | reverse complement strand
GGCGGCGACGTGGAATATGGCTCTCGACGATTTGCTCTTGCAACGTGTGGCCTCTGTTGGTCATCCGGTGCTTCGTTTTTATTCTTGGAGCGAACCCGCCGCGACTTTTGGTTACTTCCAACATTTCGCCGACGTCGGCACATGGACCCCCTTGCGGCCCTTGATCCGCCGACCCACAGGTGGTGGCCTGGTGCAACACGATCGCGATTGGACCTACAGCCTCGTATTCCCTCCGAGCCACCCTTGGTATCAACTCCGAGCCGTTGTCAGCTACCAAGCCCTCCATGATTGGTTGCGCCGATCCTTTGCCAGCCTCGGCGCGACAACCCAACTCTCCGATTGTTGCCAGAAGGACGTGGTGGGCCAATGTTTTGTGGGTGCAGAGAAATTTGACCTACTGTGGAAGGGTCAGAAGATTGCCGGTGCCGCGCAACGTCGCACACGCGATGGGCTTCTCATCCAAGGCTCCGTACAAAACATCGTGCAAGGATTCGATCAATCCCAGTGGCAACAAGCGATGTGTCAGACAACACCGTTTGCGGATCAAGCGGTCATCTGGCGGCCTCTGGAGTGGGAACCCTCGTGGTCAGAGGCCACCGCCCAACTCGTCGAGAGTAAATACGGACGACGCGAGTATAACGAAAAACGGTGACTCACGCTCCCGTGTAACCCAGCAGCTTGCGGTCCTTAATGATCCGTGCCACTTCTGGCGGAACCATCGATTCCCACGTCGGATCACCCGAGACCATCCGCGCCAGCACCTCCACCGAATAGATCGGCAAGGCCGTTGCGTCATAATCATGAATCGGCTCGATGAATTTATTCTCCATCAGATGGGAGTGTAAGTGCCGGAGATTCGGTTGCACCTGTAAATTTCCCGCAGTGACAATGGCACCCGTGGCTGGATCCAACTGTGGGTAGACATAGAGTTTAAGGTTGTTTTTAAACAGTCGCCCAAACGACTCCAAAATTCCGCCCTCAAGATCAGTGTAATACTTCTCCTGAAAAACATCACGCAAACTCGGGAGTCCCATCACCAACCCAATCATTTCTTTCGTATACCGAAAAAGATATGCCGCCAGCCGGTGATACTCCCCGTAATTTGAAATCAGCACTGTCTTGCCGAGTGTTCCCAACACATCCACCCGATCCAGAAAATCCTTATGATCAATCCCTGATGCCGTGGTCAGGTTTTTCATCGTCATCTCCATCAGCACCACCACGTTCTCATGGTTGACCTGTGGCTCGCGGACGAACATCGCCTGCGCGCTGCTCAACATATCCAGTGTGGTCCTCGTTACCGGTCGAAAGCTGCCGCGCTCCACCAGAATATTTTTCTTATACAACACCTCTGCCGCCTGCACGACCTCCCCATCCGCCGTGAACATGGCCGCATTCGCCAACCCACGCTCCACCAGTTGCAAACTAATCAACCGATTATCCACCTTTCCAAACGCCGGCCCCGACACCTTGATCATATCCACTTCGACCCGCTCCAATGTCAAACTATCCATCAGCGAATCCAACAGCTCCGGCAAACGATCGTGCAAATACAGCGCTCCATGCACGAGATTCACCCCCATGATCCCGAGAGCCTCCTGTTGTTGCAGGTTCTCACGATCCAACATCCGCACATGAATGATAATCTCCGACGGCTCAGCCCGAGGCTCCGATTGAAATCGTAGCCCCATCCACCCGTGGCACTCATCGTAACTTTTGAAACTCCGCGCGGTGACAGTGTCCGCAAAAACGAAAAACTTTGTGGTCGCTCCACGCTTTGCATTCAGGCGCTCCACCATCAGCACATACTCGTGATCCAGCATCGTCTGCAACCGTTGGCGCGACACATAGCGATCCGCATGTCCGTAAATCGCGTCACTCACCACGGCGTCATATGCGGACATGGATTTTGCAATCGTCCCCGCCGCGCCACCCACGCGAAAAAACCAACGGGCCACCTCCTGACCCGCACCGATCTCCGCAAAAGTCCCATACTTGCTCGGATCCAGATTGATCCGAAGGGCCTTGTGATGTGTATCTGCAACAACTCGATTGAACGGCTCCATAAAATCCTTCCCACCCCACAGGGCAGCTTTCCCGCTAACCTAAGATAGAACTCTCCTTGCGGCAATCACGGGCTGATCTCAACCCTGTCTCAGAGCTGCTCCTGTGAGGCTTTCGGCGCATTCTGTGACTGTCTCGGGAGTTCCTTCCACCACGATCCTTCCACCGTCAGCCCCAGCCCCAGGCCCCAAGTCGATGATCCAATCCGCCATACGGATCACTTGCAAATTGTGCTCCACCACAATCAACGAATGACCCGCTGTTACCAAACGTCGCAACGCGCGCATCAGGATTCGCACGTCCTCAAAATGCAGCCCGGTTGTTGGCTCATCAAAAATAAACACTGCGGGCTGGTGCGACTTTCGGTTGCCCTCCTCAAAAGCCGCCAGATGCCGCACCAACTTTAGCCGCTGACACTCGCCCCCAGAAAGCGTGTTGATCGGCTGCCCAAGACACACATAACCCAACCCCACTTCCTGCAGATAGCCCAGACACCCCAGCGCACGCACCGCAGGTTTAGAGTCTGGAAACAGTCTCAAAAACACGATCGCCTCATCCACGCTTGCTTCCAGCAGGTCAGCAATGCTCCAACGAATCTCGGGCCTCGGCGAGAGTTTGACATCGATGACGTGTGGGCGATAACGACGCCCCTGACATTCTGGACAACGAATGAACACATCACTCAAAAACTGCATCTCGATTTTTTCAAACCCTGCCCCACGACATTGTTCGCATCGTCCTTGGTCGGAGTTAAAGCTAAACGCGCTCCGTGTTAAGCCCGCTGCTTGAGCTTCCTCCGAAGCCGCGAAGAGATCACGCAAGTGATCAAACGCTCCCGTATACACAGCCGGGTTCGACCTCGGAGTTCTACCTAATGAGGATTGATCCACCAAGATCACTTGCCCCACGAGTTCCGCCCCTTCTAGGAGGCCCACTCTCTGTTCCATGCTGCCGCCTTCGAGCGGGGGAGTTGCATCATGATCCTCGTCGTCAGTTTCCGAGGCGTCCGCCACAACCTCCGGAGTTCCTCGTGCTTCCAACAGCGGATAAAGCACATGACGCACCAAGGTGGATTTGCCTGACCCACTCACTCCTGTCACGCAGACCAACGCACCGAGCGGAATCGATACCGTCAAATCTCGAAGATTAAATAACGATACCTGAGACAGAACCATTCGTGCATAACCTGTCAGATCCGGCTTGCGACTCCCCTGGTCCTCCATCGGCACACGTCCTGCCAAATAGCCACCCGTTAGCGAGGACGTATGCTGCAAAATCTCGCCATACGTTCCTTGAAATATGAGGTGCCCTCCGCTCTCCCCGTGGCCCGGTCCGAGGTCGATAATTTGATCCGCCGCACGCATCACAGATGCCTCGTGCTCGACCACCACCACGGTATTGCCCCTATCCCGAAGTCGTTTCAAAATCGTCACCAATCGCTCCGTGTCGCTTGCATGCAAACCCACACTCGGTTCGTCCAATACAAAAAGCGTATTCACCAAACGCGATCCTAAACAGGTCGTCAGATTCACCCGTTCAGTCTCACCCCCCGAAAGCGTGCGCGTCGGTCGTTCCAGCGTCAAATAGCCTAGCCCAACCTCTTCTAAATAGGACAATCGAGCGGATACTTCACCGAGCGAAAGCCGCAGCGGATCCGACGACCTCGCCCGCGCCGAATCGGGGGCATGGTATGCCACAAACCTCAACGCCTCTGTCACTGTCAATTGGTAGAACTCTGCCAACGTTATCCGGAACCCCTCGGGAGACGTGGCTTGGTAACGTAGTGATTCTGGTTTGAAACGAGATCCCAGACACTGCGGACATATCGTGTAAGCCCGATACCGCGCCAGCAACACCCGCACATGCATCTTGTAGGCACGCGCTTCCAGCATCCGAAAATATCCCTTCAACCCATACCAAGCCTTGGGCCATTGCAAACTCGGACTTGTTCCATACCCTGGATCACCTTCGATAACCCATTGCTGCTGCTCAGCAGGCAGCTTCGCAAACGGCACATCCATCGGCACCCGATGTTTCCGGCAAGCCTTCACAAGATCTAATTGCGATTCTGCGCCTGTCTCTGTTTGCCAGGGTTTCACCGCCCCTTCCTTCAAGGACAACGAACGATCAGGAATCGCCAGCCCATAATCGATCGACACCTTCCGCCCATATCCTTTGCACTCAGGACACGCACCCACGGGATTATTAAAGCTAAACAATCCCGCGCTCGGCTCAGGATAATTGAGATCACACTCGGCGCAGTGCCGATGTCTCGAAAACCGGATCGGCTCCGCCTGCCGCACGCCATAAACCGCTAACCGCCCCTTGCCCAAATGGTAAGCCTGTTCCAACGCTTCAACAAAGCGCGACCGATGACTCGCCTGCAAGCTCAGTCGGTCTTGGATCACTACCAAGCGGCGATCCCCTACTCGTCGCAACTCCGCCTCTGCTTCCTCCACTCTCACTACCTGCAATGCACCCCCATCATCAGCGATCAGCAAACGCTGATACCCCTGCTTCCCTACCAGCCCGAGCGATTCTCGCAGCGACATCTGATCACTTAACGCCACCGAAAACGTGATCAACCATTCCGAGGTTGGCGAATGTCCCGCACCCAGTGCGTTCCAAATCTGCTCCGGCCCATCCTTTCTCACCACCCGTCCGCAACCCTGACAATAAAGTGTCGAAATAAACGGCCACAACACCTTCATGTAATCAGTCATCTCCGTCATCGTTCCCACCGTCGAACGCGAGGACTTCACCGAGTTCCGTTGCTCTAAAGCAATCGCCGGCGGGATTCCTGAAATCGAATCCACCTGCGGCTTATCCATGCGATCAAAAAATTGACGGGCATACGGCGAGAACGTTTCGATATACCGTCGCTGCCCCTCCGCATAAAGCGTGTCAAAGGCCAACGAACTCTTCCCAGAGCCGCTCAACCCCGTCACCACCACCAATTTACCCAACGGTAAATCGAGATCAAAATTCTTGAGATTATTATGACGGACACCGCGCAAACGGATCACCGCCTCACCGCCTAATTTCCCCATAGAGCTGAAGGGTAATCATCCCACGCCTCAAAATCCAGTGACTTGGCGCAGACGATAAAAGCACGGCGTTAACCCCACCTCCGGTTCCCAGCTTGCTAGAAAACCTGCCGTCGATCCTCCAGCGCGATGAACCTCAGTCCAGACCGCATCCACCCCCACAGAGGGCGATTCCTCCACCGCCCACGTTTCATGGCCCCGTACGGCGTAAGTGAGTCTCAACCCACCTGCCTCGTTCCGTTCCACCTGCAACGTGTTTTCGGCCTGTAAATAAAGGGGTAGAATTGTCGAAGGCGAATGAATAGGTCCCTGATTCAGCCCATGCGTTGAACTGTCCACCAGCCGAACTCTCAGTACGTATAACCCCGGTTTATCCACCCAGAATTCACGACCGTGGATATGTCCATAAGGATCAGCAGCAGGCGAACCGTCGCTCTCCGTCAGTGGGATGCGTTGACCTTTCGGACTCCCGCCCGTTGTCAATTCCAAGAGTGCCGTCAAAGTCCCAAACTCTTCATCTCGCTGCCAGACAGCCAACGTGCCTCCCTTGGGTCCCTTTAGATCCACGAATTCTAATTCGAGAAAGGCTCCAAACGCAGCATGCCCCATCACTGGACCTCCTGTGGACACCGTTCCCGGGAGCGAACCAAAGGTGACTCCGTCCGTGAAACTCCATCCACTCGTCACATCCTGTTTATCCAAAAAACAAACCCAGCCTTGTGCCGTGCTGTATCGGTCGCCGTTCGGAAAATACAATGCGGAACCCTGAGCCTCAGATCGCGCCCCACTATTGATGTGATCATGCGCCCAAGCTGGACACACCGTGGCAAACAGGAGCAACCCCACCGCCACTAGGAGACCCGTGACTCGGGTGCGGCTCCTGTTTTCCTTCCTGTTTTTCTCGATCATAAAAACGGTTGCACAGCGGTTGCGTCCCACGACTCAGGCTTTCTTCACAGATCGCCGTTTAGCACTCCAAACGAGGGACATCAGGGTTGCACCCACGAAGGCCAGCCCGAATGTCGAAGGTTCTGGAACCAAGATTCCCCTGAATCCAATCAATAGAATCTCGGAGGGCGTATGGATCGCTTGCCCACTCAAACCGTTCACTGATGTATCAAACGCACGAAAACCAACCGTGTATTCCCCCTCCATATCCACCGTGAAGCGACGACCATGGAGGTGGCCGAACGGATCCGTCCCCACTGTCCCAGCCCCCAACACTTTATCGCTCAAATCATAAGTGAAATGACCGTCGAGAGTTCCGCTTGGAATCGAGTAAGTAGGAGTTTTTGACCCTTTCTCCCAAAACCCAAAGCTCGACCCCACCGGGCCGGTGACGGAAACAATTTCTGCCCTCAAAAACGACCCCGGTGCCGCCGCATTCGCAGCAGGCCCGCCATTCGCCACCGTCGTCGCCAATGCCGTCAGCGTGATATTTCCCTGCCAAAACCCAGCGTAGGTTCCGCCATTGGTGAACGTCAGATCTTTCGACCATCCCGTCGAAGGGATAAAGTCGGCTCCATTGGGAAAGATGACTTGGTCACCAATATTTTGTCCTGCCGCGCCGATATTTAAGTGCCCGCGATCTTGGGCCGATAAACTCACGCACCCCAACACCATTGCCGCCAGCCATAGATTCCGTTGTTTCATTCAGTTAATCTGTGATTGCTATTATTTGTTGAAAATCCCTCCACACAGAGAGTAAATATTTACGGAGTCATTCCCCCGTGCCCCTTCGGATGCACAAACCTCGAGCCGACCTGACCCAGTCGAGACTGCACTACAGGACGCCAACGCAAGCTCTCGACATGCCCTTCCACAAAGAGATAAATCGCACCCCTGCGATGCCGCTCCACCGCAACTTGCTCCGGAAAACCGTTCGTACCGTAGCCATTCGGCTCAGCAAAATGAAAATGGTCGCTCCCTTCGTAATCATTCGCCATCTCCGCCAAGTGCAAGGTTTCGGTGGGAGCAGGCACCCGTGAAATCTTCGAGTAATCGAGCTGGCTGGCTCCAAAGGGATGAGGCGTGAGGAAATCGTTGATGGCGTAACTCACCGGATGGTTCGTCCGATTCGGATCCACCGGGCACCGATACATCGACGTCCCACCCAGATAGCCCGCCAAACTACCGATCCATGACGCACGGTGATGCGCAACCTCTGGTAGGCAATCGTCAAAGTCTCCTGCATACAACTGCACAGCCACGCCAATCTGGCGCAAGTTATTGAGGCATTGACTTGTCCGCGCCTGTTCCTTTGCCCGACTCAATGCCGGTAACAACATCCCAGCCAAGATCGCAATTATCGCGATCACGACGAGCAATTCAATTAAAGTAAAAGCGGAGCGGGACGGTTTCATTAGATTTACAATGCCAGTAGAAAATAGCTTCCATGGCGACGCCCAAAAACACTGCCCCTAAAATGGCAGCAATGAACTGACCGCGTTTAGGCGGAAGCGATCAGTGGAAGATCACTAAACGAATCGAGGAGGAGGCAACGGCGGAGCTAGACTGCGTTGCAGTGCCACGCTATTGGGGTGGGAACCGAGCTTCTCAAAATCCAGAGGTAGAAAAATAAGTTGAGGCGTCAAGACCAGTATCAAAATCTGCTTCATCTCGCTCTTGGGGATCTTATCCTTCGTATCAGCCTCACGTCCCTTTTTCACCCATTGACACACCGAGCAGGGATGCAAGCCATCAAACGTCTTACTCAGTGCCATCGGCAACGAATCCGTCTGCGAATACCGGATCACCATCCCAACGAAAGCCGCCGATTGAATCACGGTCCAATGCAAACCCATAACTAGGGAAAGCATCACCGAGACTAAGACTTGGCTCCTGACAAGCTGCACGCCAATAACTAAACCACAGTTTCTCTAACCTGTCAAAGCCTCCCCTCCCCAGAATCCTGTGCCGCGAGACGCACACTTCACAACGGTTTGATGTGGGTGCAAATTGGAATTGTGGAGCCACAACTCATTCAACGTAATATGTTAGGTATAAATTCAGCAAAACCGAGTCCTTCGCCAAAGCGTCGCGGCTTTACCCTGATCGAGCTTCTCGTTGTCATCGCGATCATCGCGATTCTCGCAGGAATGCTTCTCCCCGCACTCGCCAAAGCTAAAACGAAGGCGCAAGGCATTTTGTGCATGGGCAACCTCAAACAGGTGATGTTAGCATGGCACCTCTACGCCACAGATAATAATGACCGGTATGTGGGCAGTTTCCACGGCGGCCTGGCTTCCAACCCCGAAGGTTGGACAGCGGCGGACATCGCCAACGCCCCTTGGGTGGCCGGTTGGTTAACCTGGGACACCAGTCCCCACAACACCAACACCCTTTACCTGACCACTCCTCGGTTCTCGAAACTCTCCCCCTATTTCGGCGGTTCCAAAAACCTTTTCAAATGCCCCGCTGACATTTTGGTGGGTCGGGCTCAAAAAGCAAAAGGCTGGACCTCCCGCGTGCGTAGTATCTCTGGGAATATCGGTGTGGGTGCCGGAAATGCTGAAAATGGCCCATGGGATAGCTATTATTCCCATGTGACTAAAGCGGCCGATTTCAAAATTCCTGGTCCCTCAGAAGTTTGGGTTTATCTCGATGAACATCCCGGCAGCATGAATGACGCTGGTTTCTTCAACCCTATGGGCAGCGGTCCTTCGGCGACAAGCTGGGTGGATATGCCTGGGAGCTACCACAACGGGGCGGGCGGGTTTTCCTTTGCTGACGGCCATTCTGAAATCAAGAAATGGCAGAAATCAGCCAAACAAAAAGCCATCGCTGATGGTGGGTTCAACGGCACGATGTCCGGCAAAGACCCCGATGGTCAATGGATGCGCGAGCACACAAGCCGCGTGAAGTAAATTTAGGTTTTCGGTTAGTTGGAATCGCAAAACCCGTCCCTAAGGGGACGGGTTTTTCCATTAGTTCTTCTGGAGAACCGCATTGGACTCCCTTAGTCTAGTTTTAGACATGCAATCAGCTCCACGAGTTTACATTCACTGCCTGCTGTTACTGGGCCGTGTTTCAAATCTACCCACGGTTTGGTCCAACGTTTTGGCGGGGTGGTGGATTGGCGGCGCCGGTTCTCTTTTCAATCTCATCCTTCTTAGTGCTTCTGCAACAGCACTTTACATCGGCGGCATGTTTTTGAACGATGCCATGGACGTCGATTTTGACCGCCAATATCGACCTGAGCGTCCTATTCCATCCGGTAGGTTCGATCTCGTTCACGTTTGGGTCTGGGGGGTTTCCCTGTTAACTTTCGGCCTCCTTCTGCTAGCCTTCATCGGTTGGGTGCCGCTAATCCTTGGCGGGTTCACAGTGGCCTCAATCTTGGTTTATGATTGGATCCATAAATCCACGATCTTATCACCCGTCATCATGGCGGGTTGTCGGTTTTTTCTATTTCTTACAGCAGCCAGCACAGGCGACCAAGGGGTTTCGGGCCTTGCTGTCTGGAGTGCTGTCGCTCTTGCCAGTTATATTGTAGGACTCAGTTATCTCGCAAAAAATGAGAGCCAAATGGGCCTGCTTCGTTACTGGCCGTGCCTCGCCCTTTTTGTTCCGATGGTTTTAGCGTGGTATGTCAACGCCGGTGATTACCGCCGTCCCAGCCAAATCATGCTCCTCGCCAGCGCATTATGGATCGTCCAGACCTTACGCCTCGCCTTTGGCTCCGCACCGGATCGTATGGGCCGCGCTGTTTCCAAACTTCTCGCAGGGATTGTCCTGATTGACCTACTTGCCCTGGGTGGAGGCCCACCCCATGTGGCTCTCGCGCTGGTCGCCCTTTTCCTTCTCTCCCTTTTGAGCCAACGCTTTATTCCTGCAACCTAAGTTTGGATCCATTTTTAACGCCACGCTTCCTCCGTTGCGGCTTCAACGATTTCAATTATATTACTTTCAGGGCGATGGGCCCTTTTTATGAAACAATCACCCGCCCAACTTTGGGAACGCTTCCAACAGTTCCAAACAGAATTTCCTACTCTAGGTCTCACCCTCGATTTGAGTCGAACCGCCATCGAACGATCCGCGATTGAGGAACTTCAACCTCGAATCTATCAAGCGTTCCTCGACATGGCGGCACTAGAGGCCGGAAGTCTCGCTAATCCTGACGAGAAGCGTCGTGTAGGACATTATTGGCTTCGTCATTCGGAGTTGGCTCCAGAAGAAAACATAAAAATTGAAATAAACAATATAAGAGACACAATACAAGCATTCGCCGCCCAAGTGCATTCCGGAACTATCGCCGCGCCGGGCGGTTCTTTCACTCATTTGCTCCTCATTGGAATTGGTGGTTCCGCATTGGGGCCGCAATTCATTTACCAAGCACTCGGATCGGCTTCAGATCGACTTCAAATCTCATTCCTAGACAACACCGATCCTGATGGCATGGACAAGGTTCTGAGCCACCTTCAACCGGTTCTCAATCGCACCTTAGTCCTCGTCATTTCTAAATCTGGCGGCACCAAGGAGACCCGCAACGGGATGCTCGAAACCAAAGCAGTATTTGAGCGGAGCGGCCTCGATTTCTCAAAACAGACGGTCGCAATTACGGGTTATGGCAGCGAATTGGATCAAGTTGCCAAACGTGACGGTTGGCTGGCTCGATTTCCAATGTGGGATTGGGTGGGCGGTAGAACGAGCGTCACTTCCGCAGTGGGCTTGCTTCCAATGGCGTTACAAGGTGTTGATATAGAGGCATTTATACAGGGTGCTTGCGAAACAGATGCCGTGACACGGACTCCCAATTATGACGCAAACCCCGCGATGCAATTGGCTGTGGCGTGGTATATTATCGGCGAGGGTCGTGGTGCGAAGGATATGGTTGTTCTTCCTTACAAGGATCGCCTTGAGCTATTCTCCAAGTATCTCCAGCAGCTCATTATGGAGTCAATCGGCAAGGAACTTGACCTGAGCGGCAATCGTGTGAACCAAGGAATTGCGGTTTATGGAAATAAAGGCGCGACCGATCAGCACGCTTACATTCAGCAATTGCGTGATGGATTGAATAGCTTCTTCGTGACCTTTATTGAGGTGTTACGTGATCGCCAAGGCGAGAGCATCGAGGTTGAACCTGGCGTGACGAGTGGCGATTATTTGCAGGGATTCTTCCTCGGCACTCGTGAGGCACTTTATGAAAATGATCGTCAGTCGATTACCCTCACAATTCCCGAGGTGAGTGCCTATACTGTCGGGTTACTCATCGCACTTTACGAACGAGCAGTGGGTTTTTATGCCCAACTAGTTCATATAAATGCCTACCATCAGCCCGGAGTTGAGGCGGGTAAGAAAGCAGCCGGGGCGATTCTGGAGGTTCATCACAAAGTGATGGCTTTCCTCCAATCGCATGCAGGGCATGATTACACTGCTGATGAGATTGCGTCGGCAATTCAGTTACCCGCCCGAGCGGAGACCATTTTTAAGCTTTGCGAACGTTGGGCCTTTTCTGGGAAGGTAGGGAAGATTTCTAGTAGTCACCCAGCCGAGTGTCGATATCATCGACCTTTGGTTCTGAACGAGGCCCGTTGATGAGGACTCAATCAGAAGTTAACAATGTTCCACGTGGAACATTCGGTCGATTTCGGCGAGTTCCGAGGAATTAAGTGTCATGTTTGTTCATCCGACTCAATACGATGTGGTAGTTTTAGGTGCTGGCCATGCGGGCGTGGAGGCTGCGCTCGCGGCTGCACGCATGGGGTGTCACACCCTTCTGCTCTCCATTAACCTCGATACAATCGGCCAAATGTCCTGCAACCCGGCGATTGGGGGTCTGGCTAAGGGTCATCTTACCCGAGAAATTGACGCGCTCGGTGGCGAGATGGGCAAGGCAACCGACATGACGGGCCTTCAGTTTCGGATGCTCAACACCAAGAAGGGACCCTCAGTTTGGGCACCTCGGGCGCAGTGTGACAAGAAAGCGTACCAATTTCGACTCAAATGGGTCTGTGAGCGCCAAGAAAATCTGGATTGTAAGCAGGGCCAAGTCTCAAAGCTGTTGCACCGAGACGGTCAGGTATTCGGGGTCGAGACAACCTTGGATGTGCAGTACCTCGCCAAAACGGTGGTGGTTACCACAGGAACCTTCCTTCGAGGATTGATGCACATCGGCAGCAATCAACAGACAGGGGGACGATCGGGTGAGGCGGCAGCGTTGGGTCTCTCCGCTAGCTTGATCGAAGTGGGACTTTCGCTGGGCCGCCTCAAGACGGGGACTCCTCCCCGCCTTTCTCGGCGATCCATTGATTTTAGCCAGACTCAAATTCAACACGGAGAAGATCCGCCGCCGTTTTTCACTTATTGGAAGGATGATTTGTTCCACGTGGAACATTCTGGAGTAAACCCGATGGATATCGGGCATTCTGGTGGAAAATACCCTCCGGGATCGATCCTAGACCGAATTCAAGGCCAGCTTCCGTGCTATGTGACCTTTACCACGGATGCGACCGCCGCCACGATTCGAGAGAACATCCACAAGTCGCCCATGTATTCCGGCGTGATCGAGGGGGTGGGTCCGCGCTATTGTCCTTCAATCGAGGACAAGATCGTCAAATTTCCTGACAAAGAACGGCATCAGATTTTCCTCGAGCCAGAAGGGATCTCGACGGAGGAAATCTATGTCAACGGTTTCTCGACCTGTCTACCGATCGAAGTTCAGGTGCCACTCGTCCGAACGATCCTCGGTTGTGAGAATGCCGAGATCCTCCGCCCTGCGTATGCGGTCGAGTATGATTTCTCGTTTCCGACGCAGCTCCATTCTTGGCTTGAAACTAAGCCTTGCCGCAATTTGTTTTGTGCGGGTCAGATCAACGGTACCTCGGGATACGAGGAGGCGGCCGCTCAAGGATTGATGGCAGGGATCAACGCAGCACGGCGCGTCAAGGGATTGGATCCTTTGATTCTGCGGCGTGATCAAGCGTACATCGGGGTTTTGATTGATGATCTGGTGACGAAGGGAACCGTGGAACCTTATCGGATGTTTACGTCGCGTGCGGAATACCGGCTCTTGTTGCGCCAAGACAACGCGGATCTCAGGCTCTCCCAAATTGGCTACGACCTAGGACTTTTGCCCGATCGAAACTATCGGAAGTTTCTTCTAAAGACGGAGAGTATTCAGCGGGAGATGCAACGGATTGAGACGACTCGAATTGGGACAAGCACCTTGGAGCAAATGCTGCGGCGGACAGAGGTCACCTACGGCGATCTGCCGAGTCGCGACGAAACATTGTCGCCAGAAGTCATTCAGCAAGTCGAAATCAATGTCAAATACGAGGGTTATATTGATCGCCAAGAGTTTGAGGTAGAACGCTTTAAGACGTTGGAGGATAAGGGGATACCCGATTGGTTGGACTACGATTTGGTGCCAAGTTTGCGTACGGAGGCTCGTCAAAAATTGCACAAAATCCGACCCGCAACCTTGGGTCAAGCCGCACGGATTTCTGGGGTCTCACCTGCGGATGTGGCCTTGGTCATGGTGAGCATGAAGCGTGGACCGCGACCCATTGATCCGCCGTCCGATTGTTGCGAAATGTAATTATTAAAATAATTACGTTACTGAGTTAGAACCAATCGAAGTCGATAAAAGCGGGTGGTGCCGACTGTGGGATCGAGGATCCTCAACGCGCCCCCGTTGCTGGGTGCTTTCACCTCTTGAAGCGTTTGCCAAGTCGCACCACCGAGGGCCTCTTGAAACTGGACCTCGTAGGTGTGGTTTCCGATCGTGCTAAAGGTGAGATGAAGACCATCCGCCTGAAGCTCGGCACTAATCCCCAAACGACTACTGACATTGTGAGGGTCGGTTCCTGCAAGGAATTCTTGAACATTGGTTAAACCATCGTTATCGGCATCGAGTTGGGCATCAGCGAGGTTGTTTGGATCAAGATTGTGATCCCTTTCCCAAGAATCGGGCATGCCATCCAGATCGGAATCGAGATTTGGGGTGGAGAGGATGTTTGAGATGCCTGCCGTGGGACTCTCGGCCTTCCAATGGGCTGGATCATTGGCATAAAGAGCCAAATCAACCTTGTGCAAGGAGGATCCGGGGGTGAGTAACGGGTTCGGCCAAGGGCTGAGAATTCCGTAAGAGAGCTGATCTACGATGAGGTAGGGAACAAATCCGGCGTCAGGGTGGGGTGGTTGCTGGGGCGCATCGGCCCGAAGAAGCTCAAGGGTATCGCCTTGGTCTGAGAGTTGGCCGGAGTAAGGCCCAAACAGGCGCACCTTAGCGGGGATTGCGTAGGTGCGGATGAGGTTTTGAGTGAGTTGCGGCTCGCCTAGGGGGTCGAAGGGCAGGATCAAAATCAGCTCCTTGGGAAGCAACGTGATATTCGTGGGGAACGAATATCGGACTCCGCGATCGAGGCGCCACGTATGGGTAGGGATGGCAGGGTCGAACAGGGGGATCGGATCGCTGGTCGAATTC
>WBXJ01000045.1 GCA_008933045.1 Verrucomicrobiota bacterium | reverse complement strand
CGTAGCTTGGTGCTCCATCAAGAGGATTATCACCACAGTTACCCCCATTGTTGGCGCAGCAAAACGCCCGTGATTTTTCGAGCCATGGATCAATGGTTTATCTCTGTGGACCATGATGGTTTTCGGCAAAAAGCCTTGGAGACGGTCTCCCAAGTCAATTGGGTGCCGGACTGGGGCCGGAACCGGATTGAAAATGCGATTAAATCCCGTCCTGATTGGTGCATCTCTCGTCAGCGAACGTGGGGCGTTCCGATCCCAGCATTTTATGACGCTGCAGACGTTCCGATTCTCGATGCGCGGATCGTGCGAAACACGGCGGATCAAGTCGAGAAGGACGGATCCAATCTTTGGTTTGAGCGTTCAGTCGCCGAGCTATGGGCCTTGGTGCGTCCCGCCGATTGGTGTGGCCCCGAAGCGGCCAGAAAATCGACAGATACGTTGGACGTATGGATTGATTCGGGTAGTTCCTCCCGTGCCGTCCTGATGGCTCGTCCAGAATTAAGCCACGACCTATCAGGAGTTGATGATTGGCAGGCAGATATGTATTTGGAGGGCAGCGATCAACACCGCGGTTGGTTCCAATCCTCACTCTTACTCTCCTTGGCGGGCCACGGTGTGCCCCCTTACAAAACGGTTCTCACCCATGGTTTCATGGTTGATGCCGACCGTGAAAAAATCTCTAAATCCAAACAGGGCCAGGGTGGCTACGAAAAGCCTCAAACCGCCGAAGCCTACATCAAGCGATACGGTGCCGATGTTGTGCGCCTTTGGGTTGCATCACAGGACTACCGTAGCGATATCGTGGTCAGTGAGGAACGCATTAGCAAAGTCGCGGAGACCTATCGATCGATCCGTAATACCCTTCGTTACCAAATCTCCAACCTTTACGATTTTGATCCAGCAACACACGCGGTCGCTTCCGACTCACTCACAGCCCTTGACCGTTGGATTTTAGCCGCTGTTGCCAAATTGGAAGCTGAAGTGCAGACCGCATTTAATCGTTACGAATTCCACGTCGCGTATCAAAAAATCAGCCAGTTTATCGCCGTTGAACTGAGCTCGGTTTATCATGATGTGGTCAAGGATCGACTCTACACCGATCCCGCGAATTCTTCCCGCCGACGTTCCACCCAAACCGCGATCCATCGGATCGTGCAAACGCTTTGTCAAATGCTCTCCCCGATTCTCGTCTACACGGCAGATGAAGCGTGGGAATACATCCCCGCTACCCTTTCAGAATCGGTTCATCTCACCACGTGGAAACCTTCAAATTTCACGGTTTCAGAAACTGAATCTCCTCAATGGATCGAGCTTTTCCAGCTTCGCACTGCGGTCCTCCCTGAGTTGGAAAAAGCACGCCAAGCCAAGACCATTGGGAAATCTCTGGATGCTAAACTCATCCTTACCTCGTCCATTTCCAAAAGCTCGGTTGACTTGCGCGAACTTTTTAACGTTTCCCAAATCGAATTAACAGTGGGCGAAACTGTGTCCGCCGAAGTGAGCAAGGCCGACGGTCAAAAGTGCGAACGTTGCTGGCATTGGGAGATGGATATTGGCATTCACCCGAGCCACCCCGCACTTTGCGGGCGTTGCGTGACGGCTGTTTCCTAATCGGTTACCTCCTCGCGTCACCCTTTTCGAAGGCGCACGGCGTAGGCACCGTCGGTTCCGAATGCGAACGGAACAATCTCTCGTTCGGTTTCACGAGTGAACTGAGGGTGCCGTTCGAGAAACGCTTCGGTGACCGCAGTGTTTTCCTCGGGTTCGATGCTGCATGTGCTGTAGGTCAACGTGCCCCCAGTTTTGAGGAGGGGAACACATTGTTCCAACAGCGCGAGTTGTTGGGTTGCGAGGCGTTGGAGTTCGGATTCGTTCAGACGCCACCTTAAATCTACTCGGCGGCGCATGACACCGGTGTTGGAGCAGGGGGCATCGATCAGGATGGCGTCGTAATCGTTGAGGCCAGTTTCGTAGGCGACGCATGTGACGTGGAGTCGCGTGCAGTTTTCTTCGACAAGCTTCAGCCTGAGTTCGGTGTCCTGCGCGATGATTGTTCCCTCGTTGTGGATGAGTTGCGCGAGGTAAGTAGTTTTTCCACCGGGGGCTGCACAGAGATCGAGGATTTTTTGTCCGCGCTCCGCCTCCATCAGGCTGGGTGCAAGAAGTGTGCTCGGATCCTGAATGTAAAACAGTCCTTCTTGGAAAGACGGTAACTCGCCAAGTGGAGGGTGGCTTTCTAATTCATAAACGGTGCCGAGTGCTGTCCAATCGAAGTTTCGGGCCCGGAAAGTTACGCGTTCATTTTCCCATGCTTGCTCCAATTGTCGCGATGAACCGCGCAGAGTGTTGAGGCGTGCGTAGGTAGGCGGTGGCTGATTATTCCATGCTAGAAGCTCGCGAGTTTTGTCTACGCCCCAGCGTTTTGTCCAGCGATCAACTAACCAAAGCGGATGTGAAAAACCGATAGTGGGTTCGGTTGTTTTGAGATTTTCGAGCGCGGCGCGAACGGTGGGTTTATCGCGAATATACTGACGGAGCACGGCGTTGATAAAACCAGATTGCGGACCGAAACCTAGCCGCTTTGCCATTTCTACGGTTTCGTGCACGGAGGCGTGGTCAGGGATGCGGTCGAGCCAGAAAATTTGGTAGAGACCAAGACGCAATAGTATCTGTAACGTCGAGTTTTGTTGGCGATGATCGGTTTTTTTAGAGATGAGCCAATCCAACGTGGACTGCCAACGCACCACGCCATAAACGAGCTCCAGCACCAAGCCACGATCCGGTCCTCGCAGAGGAGTCATCATGAGCGTGCGCTCGACGGCAAACTCGATAAACACCGACTCTTCGGAATGTATTTTCAGAATCTCAACGGCAATTTCTCTTGGTGTTTGAACTTTCACGGTGCTATGATGAGGGACGGTTCATTGGCACGCGAGCGATATATATGAAAGAAGAGTTTGAGAAACTGGTGGGCGCAGGCAAGTTGCAGCGCCTCCATGTCGGGTCCCTGGTTCAATTGGTCGAGCAAGGTTTTTGTATGCATCGATCCTGGGGGTTTGGCCGGGTTGTGACGGTGGACGTTGTTTTTTCCAAGGTCTGCATTGATTTTCATAACAAGCCCGGTCACACCATGGACCTAGCTTTTGCAGCCGAGTCACTCAAACCGATTCAAGCCACGCATATTCTGGCTAAGAAACTTTCCGATCTCCAAGGGCTTCGTCAGATGGCCGCATTGCATCATCTGGAGTTGATCAAACTGGTGCTGCTGAGCTACGACGGGCGTGCGACGATGGAGCAAATTCAGCAAGTCTTGGTGCCCGATGTCATTGCGGATGACTGGAAGAAATGGTGGGAAGCCGCAAAGAAGGAACTCAAAAAGGATGGGCATTTTCAGCTTCCGTTAAAGAAGACTGAGCCAATCGTGTACGAGGTGCAAGAGACGTCGTTGCAAAGCCGGTTGTTGGAAGATTTTCGAGCCTGCAAAGGACTCAAAGCAAGGATCACTGCGGGGAACGAGTTGCTCAAAGGCATCGCTGATTTGGAGGATAAAACCGTAGCCTTCACCGAGGTGGTCCAAAGTTTGACATCAGATATCGTGAGTCACCAACGGACTCAAGCAGCACTCGCGCTGGAGGCACTTTTCCTCCGAGAAGAATTACGTAATGCGGCCGAGATTGCGATGCCCGAAGGCGAAGTCAACGAGATCACCATTTGGGGTCAAGTCATTCGCCCCGGCCAGTTGTTGGAACAAATTTCATCGTCCAAGCACAAACGTGCTTTAGCGTCCTACAAGGCGACGTATCCCGATAAATGGGTTGAGACGTTCCTTCAAAGTTTGAACGGTATGTCGGCGAAACTCGCTGGAGAAACTGCCAATCTATTGATCAATGAAGAAAAGCTCGAAGTTCTCAAGGAGTTTTTGGCCCGCCTAGTCAGTCACCATCAGGCTAGCAGCGAACTGCTTCTTTGGCTGGCAAAAGAACGCTGCGATAGCTTCGCCGACATTCTCGGGCCTGAAGTTTTTCGAGCGATGTTGACCGCGATGGAACGCGATCAGTTCAACGAGAAACGCTCGAATCGACTCCGTGATTTTATTATGGACGACCAAGCACTTTTGGTCGAATTGATCGGCTCGGCGGATTTGGAAATCATCAAGGATCTCACGCGTGCGTTGCAGTTGTCTCCTTGTTTTGATGATATGGACAAGCGATCGCTTCTCGCCCGCATTGTCAAAACCTATCCCGCAATTCAGTCCCTGATCACAGGAGAATCCACCAAGCAAGATTCTACACTAGTGGTTTCTTGGTCCAGCCTCGAGCGACGGAAGGAAGAATACGGCGAGTTGGTGCAGAAAAAAATCCCAGCCAACTCCAAAGAAATTGCTATCGCTCGTAGTTACGGCGACCTCCGTGAAAATCACGAGTATAAAGCCGCCAAGGAAATGCAAAAATTGCTCATGCGTCGCAAAGGCGAGCTCGAAGCTCAATTGGTGCGTGCCCGTGGTATGGATTTTAGTGCGGTAAAAACCGATGCTGTGAACATTGGAACCTGCATCCGAGTGACTGACGTGGCCAACCAAACTCAAGAAAGCTACACCATCCTAGGCGCGTGGGATTCCGATCCCGACCAAGGCATCATTAGTTATCTTACTCCAGTCGCTCAGTCATTCCTCAACCAAAAGGTGGGTGCTGAAGTGGAGGTCAAAAGCGACGGAACCACTCGTAAATTTCGGGTTGATTCCATCGAGTCCTACAAAGCGGTCGAAACAGAAGCGGCCCCGGTTGTCTGAACCGGACCGTTCCAATCTGATCAGCGTTTGTGGTGAATCAGATTCAAGAACTCGCTACGAGTGCGTGCGTCCTCGCGGAAACAACCGAGCATCGCTGAAGTGATCGCGTAGGAATTCTGTTTCTCCACCCCGCGCATCAGCATGCACAGGTGCTGCGCTTCCACGACCACTCCCACGCCTTGCGGAGCCACCAGCTCCTGGATGGTTGCGGCGATGTCATGGGTCATTCGTTCCTGAACTTGGAGGCGCCGAGCGAAGACATTCACCAAGCGCGGAAGCTTTGAAAGCCCGATAACTTTGGTGGTGGGTAAATAGGCAATGTGTACACGCCCAAAAAACGGCAGCATGTGATGCTCGCACATACTGTAAAAATCGATGTCCCGCACGATTACCATCTCATCCGAACGCACATCGAATAGCGCGCCGTTCAAGATGCTCTTCGGATCAGTCCCGTAACCTTGCGTCAAAAATTTCAAGGATTTAGCGACGCGCAAGGGCGTTTGAGCCAAACCATCGCGCAAAGGATCCTCGCCCAGCAATACCAGTTGCCGTTTCACGAGTTCCGCTAAGTGATCAAGGGATGAATCCATAAAAGCAATTTACTATGAGCCGCAGCACCAAATTCTGTCGAGGTAATTTCGGTTAGGTCTTAGGTTTCCGGTTTACTTTGTGAATCGCGGCTTGATCCGTGCATTTCAGAATCATTTCATCCACGCAGACATGGGGAGGGCGGGTTGCGACCCAATGAATCGCTTCCGCGACATCCTCTGCAGTGAGGGGGGTGACGCCGTCATAGACTTTGGCTGCACGCGCCTCGTCGCCCTTGAAACGAACGAACGAGAATTCGGTCTCCGCCAAACCCGGATCGATCGTCGAGACACGAACATGGGTGCCCGATAATTCCAAACGCAAGGCACGGGTGATTTGAAGCTCGCCCGCTTTGGCAGCGCAATAGGCGGCCCCGCCTTCATACGCAACTCGTCCAGCGATTGAGCCGATGTTGATAATATGGCCGGTGGCAAAACGTACCATCAAGGGCAGGGTGGCACGAGTCACGCGTAGCACCCCAAGCACATTCGTCTGCATCATCATTTCCCAGTCCTCGTCCTTGCCGGTCGCCACGGGATCGAGACCGAGTGCTCCCCCCGCGTTGTTCACGAGGACGTGGATTTGAGGGGTCAAGGTCTGGGTCCAGGCCAAAAACTCATTGACGGAAGCGGAGGAACTTACGTCGAGCACATGCGTTGATGCTGATGCGGCACCGGCTTCCCGAGCTTGTTCGGCGACGGATTCCAATTTCGCCAATCGCCGCGCACCTAACACGACATTGGCTCCACTTCTCGCAAATGCTAGGGCGGTTGCCGCTCCAAAACCCGAAGACGCTCCTGTGATTAAAACCCAACGATTCTTCATATATTAGACCCGTTTTTATCCCGTTTATTTGGCACTCAGCTTAGTCTGGCTCAAACTCTGGGCCTCCAAAATGCGAATTTCATATTGGGGGCGAGGCATTTCAATGTGTGCTTTGGCAAAACGAATTAAAAGACTTTGGTAAATCTCGTGCCGAATTCCAGGGTAGTTTGCAACGGAAGCCCAAGTGTGAACCCCAAGCACCACCGAGGCTTGGCCTAAGGAGGCAATACCCACCCCCGAGGCAGGTTCCTTCAGGATGAGGTGATGTTCATCGAGGACTTCACGAATCAGTTTAATCGCTAAGGGAATATCCGTCCCGTAGGCCACGCTGATTTCCAGCTTTAATTGTCGAATACTCCCATAATTGTGCATGATTTCCCCCACAATTTTACGGTTAGGGATGACGATTTTGGATTGATCAGGTTGTGCCAGGTGGGTCGCGAAAAGTTCAATCCCAACAACTTGACCTTCCACCCCGAGCAGTTCGATATATTCCCCGACCCGAAACGGCTTTGAAAGCGTTAGGAAAATACCGGCGATCAAATTAGCCAACACCCCTTGCATGGCAAAACCAATCCCCACGCCCGCAACCCCGATTCCCGCCACGAGGGGAGTGATGGAAAGCCCCAAATTATCGAGAGCCAAAATCAGCCCAAACGCAAAAATGACCAACCGCAAAATGCGCACAATCAAATTCCGTGCGGGAGGTTCTAGTTTCTGACGTTCTAACGCTTTTCCCAACAGGTTCCCGAGAAAATGAGCAACCGTGAATGCGATGACCAAAATTACCGCCGCTGCCAATACTCCGGGCAAATAGCGTTTGGTGAGATCCAAAGCGACCTCGGGGTCGATCTTTTCTAACAGTCGCTGGGTGGCATTCGTCGAATTCATCCTGCGTTCAATGATAATGACTCCACCGTCCGTTTGAAAATGAGTAATTTACAAATCCTGAACTGTGCCTCGCTTAAACACAGAGCGGACGCCTTCGACTCCCCATCCAATCCGACACAAAATTCTTGTTGAATTTGGCTCTTTTTTGTCAAAGCTCTTTAAGAATGTCCCCATTCTTAACTCGTTAGAAATGTCCCCTTTTCATTCTCTTTCCCTGTGTTTTTGTTTCTTCTTTCTTCGGCCTAGTTCTCCGCCCAATCGTCTCCCGTCCTTTCGTTTTTCCAACGCCTGTTCTGCCGCCCCTGCCTGCCTCACGGCACCTCCCTCATCCTTGGGAGGTCTTCAGACCTCGCTTTCCTCCAATGACCCTTCCCAGCCGCTCTGCCAAAGTTTTCCCACGAACTTCTGACCGGCTCTTTTTTGGATTCATCTCCCACTTCTTTTTCCTCCCTCAATCGCTTCGGTCGCCCAGGCAATTCCTTCCATTTCAACTTTTTCCCTGATACAGCAATTGCAACTTCCCCTCCAGAGTCTGCCGGACCCTCACATTTTTCCCCGCCAGATTCAGAACCCTGTTTTCCTTCGTCAATTGCAGCCATTTCCTCTCCCATTGCACCGTCCAATCCTCCCCCACATGCCGATCCTCCTCCCACCTAAGCACCTCCTCCAACTTTATCCCCTCTGCTATTTTTCGGTGCAAATCCGTTTCCAGCGCCGCCACCCTCATTCCCTTCCGGTTCAATTCCTTTAAAAATTCCTTCTCCAAAAAGGCGTTCCCTTCCTCAATATTCGTCACGTTGACCAACCGCATTTCCTTCACTAGCCGATCCTGCAACAATCTGTTCATCCTCTCTACACGACCCTTGGCTTGCGGCGAATAAGCCAGTTTTACCCCCACACACAGCTTCTTCATGGCTCGCGCAAATTGCGTCATCGACCGCTGCCCTCTCATCTGCTCCTGAATCCCAGGCGCGCGTGTGGTCTGATAGATGCTGTCCCGATCCACATACAACCCCTGCGGCAATCCGTGCTTTTCCACGTATCCCTGGAAGACCCGGTAAGCCGCCTCCGTCGTCTCCTCTTCAAAGAATTTCGCATAGGTCAGGTTGGTCGCGTCATCCACCATCACCATCAACACCGCCCAAGGCCCTCGCCCTTCAAACCAGTCGTGGTGCGACCCATCCATCTGCACCAGTTCCCCCAAATGCTCCTTGCGCTCCCTCCATTGCCGATGCTTCTTTCGCTTCCGTTTCCGGAGCCACATGCCCTGAAGCATCAGCCAGCGGCGCAACGTTTCAGCGTCCAGCGACATCCCTTCCCGGGCCAAATGCTCGCAGGCCAATGTCGGCCCAAAATCTCTGTAGCGCTCTTCGTAGCGGGTCAGGACTTTTTGCTTGAACGCTTTGGGCCGAGACCGCCCTCCCGGCTTTCCACGCAACCCATGAATCAAACTTTTATCCCCCGTCTCTCCAAAGCACTTCCAAATTCGTTTGGCTTGCCGATAACCGATCTCCATTAGGTCCGCCGCTTTAACCAACGTTATTTCCTTCCTTTTGATCCGCCCCATCAACTCCAAACGATGTCTTTCTTTGCCACTCATTTTTAATGTCTCCATCGGAATTAACTTCCGCCCAAATGGGGACATTCTCATCGAGCTAAGACACAAAACAATCTTTCAATTGAGCGGCACCGGGTGAACCATCAGCCAGAAATCAAAACTTTATGTGGCCATTATCTTTGAACTGGTGGGAATTGATTGTCCGGGGTGTGGTGGTTTACATTTTGCTGATCATCCTGCTGAGATTGACCGGCAAGAGGCAGATTGGCCAGATGACTCCTTTCGATCTGGTGCTGCTGCTGGTCCTCAGCAATGCCGTGCAAAACGCCATGAACGGGGGCGACAACTCTGTCACCGCAGGGGTGATCTCTGCGGTCACGCTGGTCAGCGTCAACTACCTGGTCGGCCTCGCGACCTACAAGAGCAAGAAGCTCGAAGCGCTGGTGGAAGGTCGCCCCCAGGTTTTAATTCACAACGGGAAAATCTTTGAGGATGCGATGAAGTTCGCGCATTTGACGCATCATGAATTGAACGCAGCGCTCCGCAGCGAGGGGTGCGCTTGCGTCGAGGAAGTTCATTACGCAATCCTGGAAAACAACGGGAAAATTTCGGTGCATCTGAAAAAGAAATCATTGGCGGATTGAGCTTTGTTCAGGTTACGGCCATTTTCAGTCTCTGACCCAGCTTGAGCGGTTGTTTTTAAATTCCCGTGTGTCTGCCAGTTCGCCACACAGTCATCCATTGACTGCTATCTTTTTTCAGATGATGAAGGCGGCCTGATCGGACTTTGCGCAATCCTTCCAATCGTGTCACCGAAGCGCAAATGTATGAGTCGCACCGCGATGTTCCCCGGGGCTCACGCCCAATACTTCCATCTCCAGCCGTCTTCACCCCGCAAACTGCCAAAAGGTCTTGGATGTGTGCAACAAGCCAATTCGCAGACTTTCGCTCCGCCAAATCGATTTGCGGGATTTCCTGCGATTCAAGGAGTCTGCTTCGAGGCTGATTCTCAACAGCTCCAGCTAAAAGTTGTCCCATTTCAAATTCTGCGCACATAAGCAAGTGAATGAATCGAACTCTTCTGTTACTGGCGCTGGGTTGTGCGCTCTATTCACATCGATCAGTCCGCGCTCTTCCAACTTTTACCTTTGGCTCTTTTTTTGGCTCTTTTTTTTTGACACGAAGGGAAGAATCGCCGAACGTGATGGATGTGAACTCCCAACCTCGTCCCCTCCGTGCGAGTGGTTCTAAGAGTGCCGCATTTACTCTCATTGAACTGCTGGTGGTGATCGCAATCATTGCGATACTTGCTGGAATGCTTCTCCCTGCGTTAGGTAAAGCCAAAGAAAGAGCAGTGCGAACGACGTGTATCAACAATTTTAAGCAGATTCTGCTGGCCCACGCGCTTTATTTAAACGACAACGAAGATCGTATCTCACCTCCGAATTGCGGCGGGGTCAGCGGTTCGCAGAACAGCGCACTGCCGGCGGGGTGGCTCTACAAACCGGGCGAAGCCTTGCCGAAGAACGACACTGACTACGGGCCTGAGCGAGGTTTGTTTTACAATACATTACGGAGCCGAAAAATGTATATGTGCCCGGCTCACCAAACGAATACTGCAGCGTGGCGTCAGAGCAATATTAAATTCGCCAGTTATCTCATGAGCGGCGTGGTGATACGAAGCAGCGATAGTTTTGATTGGAGTGCGGGGGGAGCGGGCAAAACTTTCAAAGCCACTGATTTTCGGCCCACGGACATGATCTTCTGGGAAACGGATGAGAAGGATCCGGGCTATTTCAACGACGGTTCGAGCTCGCCTGGGGAAGGGTTCTCAAAACGCCATTCCACAGGTGCCGTCGTGGGACTCATGGGCGGGCACTTCGAGTATCTCAAATGGAAGCGCTATTACCAACTCCTGGCCGAGCCCACTCGGAACAGTCTTTGGTGTTTCCCAAACTCCAAGACCGGACGATGAATCCACACAACTTCGGGCGATTTTTTCGGAGTTACACCCTCGCCTTCAAACTATCCTCCTTTTCCGCTGCCCTCCTAGGAGTTTTAGTGGTCTTGTCCACTGGCTGCCAGCGTGAACCGAGCGCACAAGAAGCGGTGGCACAATTGGAGAAAACGCTCTCCGCAGTGGGAAGGCATGATGCCCTCAGTTTCGCCATCGCTGCCGCCAAGACTAACGATTTTGCCATCGGAGTAATCACGCTGCAGCAGGTCAAAACTTCACCTGGCTTGACTGCCGATCAGTTGATCTCTGTTGAGCAAGCCTCTCAAGCGATGACTGCAGACCTCGTTCGTCGTGCCGACGCTGGAGATGCTCACGCCAAAGCCAGTCTTGAGTTGATCGCCCAAACGAGATCGCAGTAGGGTTTTGGCGATCCCACAAAAATCAGGCCACTTTTTTCAAAAAAGCGGGTAGCACCCGTCGGAGTTGCTTCAGTTTTCAAAATGTCACCTTAACTCTGTTTCGTCATAAAGTATTGGTTTCATGTTACCAAAAACTTTATTGCTTCTGACTTCACAACATGGCTTAGGGAGTTCAGACTCTCGGGTATGGTAGCCAAAGTCTGTTCGGCGGCAGTCAACGGGATCGAGGCCTATCCTGTTGAGGTCGAGGTGAATGCGGGGAACGGCGAGACATTGATTGTCATCGTTGGTCTCCCTGATGCGGCCGTGAAGGAATCACGCGATCGGGTTACCACTGCTATTGCTAATTCCGGCTACCGTTTTGCCATGGGTCGGACCACCATCAATTTGGCACCCGCTGATGTGAGGAAGGAGGGGCCGAGCTTCGATCTTCCCATTGCGGTGGGTTGCATCGCCGCTTCCGGCCAGTTACCTCACAAGCATTTAGAGGATTACGTGATTGTGGGCGAGCTCGCCTTGACCGGAGCCGTGCGCCCGGTGAAGGGCGTCTTACAGATCGCACTGAGTGCCCGCTTGGATGGACGCGCAGGGCTATTGGTGCCGGTGGAGAATGCGGCGGAGGCTGCGGTCGTCGCGGGTTTAAAAGTGTATCCCATCCGAAATCTGCGCGAGGCGGTGACATTTTTAGCAGGAACCCTCGAGCTTGCACCGGCCACGGTTGATACAACAAAACTTTTTGATCAGCCGCAGGAAAATCCGGTCGATTTCCTTGATGTTAAGGGACAGGAATCTGTGAAACGTGCGCTCGAGGTCGCCGCTGCGGGAGGGCACAATTTACTCCTTGTGGGGCCGCCGGGAACGGGCAAATCAATGCTCGCCAAACGGATCTCCACCATTCTTCCCCCGCTTACCTTGGAGGAGGCTTTAGAAACTACAAAAATTCACAGCATCGTTGGGTTGCTTGGTGCGGGAGAATCCTTGGTCACACAGCGACCGTTTCGTAGCCCTCACCATACGGTGAGCGATGCGGGACTGTTAGGTGGGGGCACGAACCCGAGTCCCGGAGAGATTTCATTGGCTCATGGTGGCGTTCTATTTTTGGATGAGTTGCCGGAATTTAAACGGTATGTGCTGGAGACATTGCGGCAGCCCTTGGAGGAAGGGCATATCATTATTTCGCGTGCGGCGGGGACCATGAGTTTTCCAGCGCAATTTATGCTCGTCGCGGCGATGAATCCGACACCTGACGGAAAAATGCCTAGCGAATCGAGGAGTTCAGCCCGTGAAATCCAAAAATATCTGGGTCGAATTTCTGGGCCCTTGTTGGATCGCATCGATCTGCATATCGAGGTGCCGGCTGTAAGGTTCCGTGAAATGGCCAGCCAAAGTCCTGGGGAGACCTCCGCTCAGATTCGACAACGAGTCATCGCGGCTCGGCAAGTGCAGCAGCAGCGGTTTTCCAACCGACCGCGCATTACTTGTAACGCAAGAATGACAAGTCGTGATCTGAAGGAATTTTGCGTCCTGGATGAGCCTACATTAGAGATTTTGAAGTTTGCGATGACGGATATGCACCTGAGCGCACGCGCTTACGACCGCATCCTGAAAGTCTCACGAACGATTGCGGATCTCGCTGGTTCTGAGTCGATCACGGTCGACCATGTCTCGGAAGCGGTGCAATACCGTTCGCTCGATCGCCAACTGTGGACTTAGTTCATGGATCTCCGGTGGTTTTCTGATTTGCGAGAATCGGAGTTCTGGTAAGCTATAGGAATGCAAGGATTGTTGATCACGTTTGAGGGAACGGAAGGGGCAGGCAAGACCACGCAGATCGAACGGTTGAGCTGTCGTTTGGGTGAAATGGGTTATCAGGTGCGCACCGTGCGCGAGCCTGGTGGGACTCCATTGGGGGAAGAGATTCGCACATTGCTCAAGCACCATCCTGCCGGTCGTGGGATGTCGTCCGAAGCAGAGCTGCTGCTCATGAATGCCAGTCGCGCAGAGTTGGTTCGGAAGGTGATCAGGCCGGCCCTCGATGCGGGGGAAATTGTGCTCTGCGATCGGTTTTATGATTCTACCGTCGTGTACCAAGGCCACGGGCGTGGGCTTGATCTCGAGCAGGTGGAGAGGAGCATCGCCTTCGCAGTGGGCACCACCATTCCCGATTTGACGCTCGTATTACAGGTGCCGTTAGCGGTGAGCGAGGCGCGACGTGCCGCGAGGTTGGGACTTGGGAGCGAACCAGCGGATCGATTTGATGAGGCTGGCCGCGAGTTTTTTGTGCGGGTTGAGCGAGCCTTCGAGGATTTACTCCACCGCCACCCTGACCGAATGCACGCCGTGGACGCGGTTGACACCGTGGAGGCGGTGCAACGAAGTGTTTGGAGCTGGGTGGAGCCGCTTTTGCCCAGCGCGTGATACCCGTTGGATACAGGAAAAGAGCGTCCCCTAAAGGACGCTTAAAAGTGAAAAACTAAATTACTTCGCCGCAGTGGCGACGTTGAGCGTCAGGGCCAATCGGGATTTCTTACGGCTGGCAGTTCCCGCATGAATAATCCCAGACTTAGCGGCCTTATCGAACAACGAGGCGATGGCGCGATAAGCCGTAGCGGCTTCGTCCTTCTTGCCCGTTTTTACGAGGGTGAGGTAGGTTTTTTCCACCGTCTTCAGCCGCGATTTAACGCTCTGATTACGGCTCTGCTTGCGGACGCTGCTGCGCATCCGGCGTTCGGCTGATTTCGTGTTCGGCATAAGGTATTAACGCTCGGTAGTAAATCGAGTCTTTGACTCTAGCAATGGAGGTCGGGAGCTGTCAAAATGTTTCTCCACGATTTTTTTTGGCGTTTGGCGATGGTGGGTATTCTAGCATCGCGGTGAAGGCGAGTTCAGGGTCGCCTCGTTCCTGCAACGATTGGCACAGCGTTCGCAGACTAGGTTTCAGTTTGTAGCTCTGTTGCTTGCCCCCCGATTGGATCACGACGGGTCGTCGGAAGTCGATCAATCGCTCATCAAGATAGATGTTGGTGCCTTCAAGGGCACTGCCTTGCAGTGTAATGCGGTTGTCTTGGCACGATGCTTGAATCTCCATCCCTTTCTTCGGCAGACTCGATTGAAGCCAAAAGAAGCTTTTCACGACATCGTCCGTCATGGCCCATGTCAATTCGTGAGGCACCGGATTGCGAACCGCAGAATACATTTCCGTGATTTTATCGCGGTCGGGAAGGCCCGAGTGTCCGTGGTTTGCGATCCACTGAAGGGTGACGGGATAGATATCATCACGAGTTCCGCGCAGTTGCTTGACTGAGGCATCGAAGGCCTGACATCGATCCGCTCGGCCGTACATTGTGTCTTTTCCTCCGATCATGAATGAAAAACGGGTATTGCGGAGTGTTTTGGCAGTAGTTTCGCCATCGGTGGGTGCTGCCGCTGAGGCATGGATTGCTGCGAAGCGATAAGGGATTTTTGGACCGATGGCGAAGGCCCCGTAACCGCCGTGAGAATACCCCATAATAAAGACTTTGTTCACATCGACATCCCCAAAAAGTGCGAACTGTCGGATGAGATTTTCGATGAGCGGGTAGACGTAGACATCGTAAAAACCATTCCACGAGTTGTTGGGAGCACGTAACGCAAGGTATTGATACCCACCCAGCTCGGGGTGGTCTTTGTAGTAGTTCTGCATCATTCTCCACTGGCTGTCGTT
>WBXJ01000044.1 GCA_008933045.1 Verrucomicrobiota bacterium | reverse complement strand
TACAATCTCGCGGCACAAAGTCATGTTCGCGTGAGCTTCGATTCCCCTGAGTATACTGCCGACGTGACAGGGACGGGCACTGTCCGCCTGCTGGAAGCTATACGTCAGAGCGGCGTGAATCCTAGATTCTATCAAGCATCCTCCTCTGAAATGTTTGGCTTAGTCCAAGAAGTTCCACAGAAGGAAACCACCCCCTTCTATCCCCGTAGCCCCTATGGTGCGGCCAAGGTGTATTCTCACTGGATTACGGTCAATTATAGAGAGTCTTACCAGATGCACGCTAGCAATGGGATTCTTTTCAATCACGAATCTCCTCGTCGGGGTGAGACCTTTGTCACCCGCAAGATTACACGGGCAGTTGCGCAAATTAAAGCAGGGCTTCAAGACAAACTATTCCTTGGCAATCTGGATTCCAAACGCGATTGGGGCTATGCGAAGGAATATGTCGAGGCCATGTGGTTGATGCTGCAACAGGACAAACCCGATGATTACGTCATTGCGACAAATGAAACGCATTCGATTCGTGAATTTCTCGAAATCGCGTTCAGCCGGGTTGGGTTGGATTGGCAAAAGTACGTCGAGATTGATCCTCGTTATTACCGACCGGCGGAGGTGGAGCTCCTGATTGGGGATGCCTCTAAGGCGAAGCGACAGCTCAACTGGGAACCCAAAGTAAAGTTTAAGGAACTCACCGAGCTCATGGTTGATGCGGATCTAAAGCTTTTGGAAGATCATCGTGCGGGCCGAATTCGAGTCAATTCCTGATACGGATCAGGCAGCCGCGACGCCAAAGCACTAATCAGGCAATTCGGGGCGTTGCGGGCCGTCATAAGGTTTTGCTCCTGACCTGCTGCTGGGCTTGATATCTGGTGGTTGCAAGCTCGCAGCTCGGCCTCTGGGAGCTTCGATCATGCCGTAATACCGACCCATCCAATAGGCTAGCAGCCAACTCGAAGGTTCGACCACATCGTTCCCATTGGAACCGCCATCCATCTGCATTGTCCAGGCATCCCATCTCATTGGCTCACGTTCGCGCGGTGAAAAGGGCCGTATACTTGGTTTTAACGCAACATACCCTCGAGGAGTATGGAGGTCGGTTCGGTGCGAATTCTGGTAGGACCATGTGACCAAATCGAGGGGCCATTCTTGAAGATGACGCACGGCAACAGACACTTCACACTCCTGCCCCGTCAAGCTTCCATAAACAAAATTAAACCATGGCTGCTGTTCCACGCGAAGGATCTCGAAGGTTCGTTCGAAGCTTCGGCGATAAAGAGAGAGCCGATCCTTGTTTTTTTCGAGCCGGAGCAAGTTCCAATAACTCCAGAAGGCGAGCTGATCCTCGAAATTTGCGACACTATCGGGAGGGAATACTTTGCGCTGTCGCAAGGTGCGTCGGGGATAATCCAATTCAACCAATTGTTGGTAGGCCATGCTAAATTTTGAGTCCCCGGTGGCCCATTCTGCCGTCTTCATAAAAGAAAGAATTTCTAGGCTTTGTAAGCCACTATCGAACAACCCTTCTTCCGTGCGGAAATAATCTGGATCCCAGCGTCCCCAACGGGTGGGTTTGCCATCGAGATCAATCAACTGCCATTGATGACGGATCAGATGAGACGCGATCCGAGCCAGATGTTTTTTTGCTTGATCGATCTCATGACCTTGTGCGGCGAGTTCCAGAAATAAACTTACTGCGTAAAAGTGTGAGCAAAGCTCATCGCTGGAGGTGTCGCCCTTCCACTCAAATTTGCCATCCGCCGTATCATGCCATTCCGCGGGAAAACCCCCTGAGCCTCCCGTCGCTTTATGCCCACGCTCACCCTTGGCCCACACAGCCCGCGCTGGGAATCCCGGCAAACCGGTCATTCGTTCCAACCAGCGGAGGGCTTGAAACGTGTTGACCGCTTCCCTGCGAGCGTTCGGATCCTTGGTGATGGCAAAACGATAGCTTTGCGCCGCCAAATAATCACCCGTGTAACCCCCATCATTGTCGCCTGCCTCGCGCACATACTCTCCCAGCGGGGCATCCCATTCTAATTTGTGCACGAGTCCCAGCCGCTTTTGCCCCCAATCCACCATCTGTTTTTCGTAAAACGCGGCCTTGCTTTCGAGGGTAAAGGGAACAAATCGAATAACACTCAAGCCCAAGTCGGTGACGGCGTAAACAGATTTCCCCTCCACGGCAATCGCGTGCACATCGTCATGGTTCAACCATCGTTTACCGGCAAAGTAGTGGAATACTCCCCCGACATGGCGCACGAGGCCACGCTTGGTGCCTATCCAAAAATCGTTCGCAAAACCTTTGGCTAAACACGTGGCATCCTCGTAGGGCAATCCATCCGGCCCTCGGACGGAAGTCATCGACATGCCGCGCAACTCTCCGAGCCCGCGCTCCGTTGCAAACCATAATCGAGGCCCCAAACTCAGCGCGTCACGGAGGTTCGGCGACGGAAGGAGGCCCCAATCCCAGCCTTGATCTGCCGGAAAATCATAAATATCACGGCCACCAAAAGTATCGAACTCGAAAACCGTGAAACGCGCTTGCCCCTGCACATAAAGGCTTCTCTGATGTGAAATCAACCGGTGGATAGGAAACGGACACTCGTTGGTACCGACGGGTTTCCAACGCCCCGCTTCCAGTTGGATAATCCTGCGACCGTCGGCGGCCAAAAGCGTTCCCTCGTGCTCAGTCAGATCGGATACGCTGTTCGTGCTCGCCTGAACCCAATGCGATCCGTCGCGTCGCCACACCGCGTTATCCGTCAACGTCCACAGCTTACCGAGTGCAACCACGATCCGACGGACGGGACCGCGGATTTCTGGAACATCAGTAAGCTGAGATCCCCGAAGTTGCATCAACCCCTTGGTTCCGCCTGCAAATACCTCACCCTCCCACGCTCCCACGGCGAGAAAAGGGACCGTTGAGGGGATGTTTTCACCAACTTCCTGCAAGAAAATGTCATCGGGCAATACATCGTCTCGTTTGGGGGCTAGGTAATCGGCTTGGCTGAACGGCGTAAGGAAAAAGAATGCTAACAGCTTCAGAGTTGCGAGGTAGCTGTTGCTACGAAGTGCTAGGGAAATCATGCCCTACGGTATAAACGCGTGGAAGGGCTTCGGCAAACAGTAACTGTGGGAAAAGCCCAAAAACTAAGAAACAAAACTTACTTCCGCTCCATCACGGGCAGTTGCAAAAACGCTTGGTAAGCCAGTTTCAAGCCGGTTCCGAGATCAATTCTTGGCTTCCAACCTAGGGCAGCCAAACGTGAGGAATCCATCAGTTTACGAGGGGTACCATCGGGCTTGGAATGATCCCAAACGATCGTTCCTTGAAAACCAACCACCTCCTGCACGACCGCCGCTAATTCAGCAATGGTGACCTCTTCACCCGATCCGATGTTGATAAAACCCTCCTCGCTGTAAGAGTGCATCAAAAACACCATCGCACTCGCCAGATCATCGGAATACAAGAACTCACGATAAGGTTGACCCGTTCCCCAACAAACTACTTGGGCTGATTGCGCAACCTTGGCTTCATGGAATTTCCGAATTAAGGCCGGCAAAACATGAGAGGTTTCGAGATCAAAATTATCATTAGCCCCATACATATTGGTTGGCATGGCACTAATGAAATCGCAGCCGTATTGGCGTCGATAAGCTTGGCACAGTTTGATCCCCGCAATCTTTGCGATTGCATACCACTCATTGGTTGGTTCCAGCGAACCCGTCAGTAAATATTCCTCCCGCAAGGGCTGGGGAGCGAGCTTCGGATAAATGCAGGAACTTCCGAGAAACAGTAGCTTTTTCACTCCAACCTCGTAGGCGGCGTGAATCAGATGGTTTTGAATTTGCAGATTCTCAAAAAGGAACGTCGCAGGCTGTGAATTATTCGCGTGAATACCCCCGACCTTTGCCGCCGAAATAAAGACATACTCAGGTTTTTCTGCTCGAAAAAAACCGTTGACCGCCTCCGCGTTCAACAAATTGAGTTCACCTCGTGTGCGGGTCAGAATGTGAGTATGGCCTTGAGCAACGAGTTCACGGACAACCGCGCTTCCCACCAATCCACGGTGTCCCGCCACAAAAATTCTTGAGGTCTTCGTCATGATCGAATCCACACCGTACCAAGCCCCAAAGAGTCTGACAAGACTTGACGTTTCGGAGAAAAAAAACGATCGGAATAAAAAAAATTGGCAGCCTGAACCGTTGCCATTGAGGCACTTAGGTTACAGTGTAAAAGAAAATGCGATTCATCGCTTGACGTTTTCGGGGTTCCGTGGTTTACTACTTGCAATTCACAGGGTTGTAGGTGTGATTCTGATCTTTTAAAATTTGATTTTCGATTGCGGACTTGTACTAACGCCTTCGAAGTTCCCCATTAGCCTACTGAAGTACTGATTCTGAAAATTCCCCGGGCTACCAAGTCATCCTCTGACTTGGTAGCCCGGTTTTTTGTACCCTAACGGGTTGCCCCCTACCTGAACCATTCAAACGATGAGTATAATTCGAAATTCTGGGACATTTCGTTTTGACAGCTCACCTTTTCATGCTAAAATTGCCAACGATTTGACAATTTTAGAGTCTCAGTAGTCCAATTCGAGACCAAAAGTTGATACCATCTGTTATAGCACATGAGCGACTCATCCACCGCCAGTCCTGCGGCCAACGGAACGCCGACGCGTTCGCGCATCTCCGAAGCCGTCATTCGGATTGCTGGTAATTCACAAGACGGTATCCAAGCCATCGGGGGATTTCTTGCTCGACTTGCGGGCCGTTCGGAGCAGGAAGTCATGACGTTCATGACGATCCCCTCGACTATCTCTGGTGGCCCCTCAATTTTTCAGGTTCGGATCGGTTCGGGGGAAGTTTTGAGTGCTGGGGATGAGGCTGATTTATTAATCGCGTTTTACCAGCATTCTTACGATGAGCATATTAGGAGCCTGAAGAAGGGTGGGATTGTCCTCTATGATTCATCGCACGTGACCTCCAATGAGGAGTGGGAGAAGGATTATCATCACCTGCCAGTAGCGATTTCAGCTTTAACGATCGAGTCAATCGGGGGAACGGCGAAGGACAAAGGGAAGAACATCTACACCTTGGGTCTGGTCGCGAAGATGTTTGATTTGAACATCGTCAAGTTGACGAACTTGATCACCGAACGGTTTACTGGGAAGGATGTGAGCATTGTCAACACGGCCTTGGCTGCGTTCAACGCGGGGTATAGTCATTCCTTGGGGAACGTGCTGGAAACCTTTGAGTTTATCGAGTCGCAACAAAAAACCGGACATCAGGTGGTGATGAATGGCAATGAGGCGTTGGCCTACGGATTGATCGCGGCGGGAGTTCGGTTTGGAGCGGGTTATCCGATCACGCCTTGGTCGGACATTATGGAGTTGCTCCGACGAGAATTGCCGAAGTATGGCGGTTCCTTTATTCAGTGTGAGGACGAGATTGCCTCGGTTTCGATGGCGATCGGTGCGGGTTACGCTGGGCGAGTGGCCGTTACCGGATCCTCGGGGCCAGGAATTTCGTTGAAGACGGAAGCCATCGGCTGGGCGGTCATGGCTGAGGTGCCGTTAATCGTCGTGAACGTCCAACGTGGCGGTCCTTCGACAGGAATGCCAACGAATGTGGAGCAATCCGACCTCAACATCGCGGTATTCGGTGGGCATGGAGATTCTCCCCGAGTCGTGATCTCGCCTGCCAACGTAGAGGATGCTTTTTACACGGCCATTGAGGCTGTCAACATTGCTCGGAATTACAATGTGCCGGTGTTCATCCTGACTGACCAATCGATCGCGACACGGATCGAGGCGTTCGAGGAGCCAGATTTTGAGTCGATTTGCCAAAACATCGGCCCCGATTTCAAGGATGTTGCGGATCACAAACCCTATGATTTAAGCACACCCAGTGGAGTTGTTCCCCGTGTTCCGCCCGGGACGCGGATTCTCAGTGGTAAATACCCCATTGCGACGGGCTTGGAACACGATGAAATGGGTCACCCGACGGGTTCTCCGAAATTACACATGCAAATGACGGCGAAACGCCGCAAAAAACTGCAGTGTTTGGGAGAATCCTTGCCTGTACCGGAGGTGTACGGAGCATCGGAAGGAAATATTTTACTTGTGGGCTGGGGCTCGACAATGGGACCGATCCGCGAAGCAGTGGACAAAGCGACGGCTGCGGGGGACAGTGTCTCGTCGATCCATATCCGCCATATCCACCCTCTACCACCCGGCTTGGAAACGATTTTTTCAGGATTCAACCACGTCTTCGTGGTAGAGATGAACGACGAAGGTTTGTATGGTTACGGTCAACTGGCGAACCTTTTGCGAGCTCGTTATTGTGATCCAAAAATTCGCGGCCTCACCAAGGTGGATGGATTAAACTGGAAGGTTCGTGAAATTATCGACCGCGCACGATCCACCGTTTCGGTTGGGATTCTAAAACGGTGAGTCCAAGTTTAACCTTAAAGATTTTTCAACTATGAGTGCCATCGAAACTGCCCCAGTGGGTCAAGCAACCGTTGCGCTACCGACTCCCAACGCGGAGCGCAAGCCGTTGACCGAGAAAGAAATCGCTGCTGATCACCCAACATGGTGCCCGGGGTGTGGAGATTTCTCCGTGCTCGCGTTGTATTTTAAACTGATCGAGAGGCGCAAAATCCTCCACGAGAAAATCACGACGATAGCGGGTATTGGCTGTTCGAGCCGATTTCCCTATTTCGTACAAGCACACGGGGCTCATTATATTCACGGTCGCGCATTGCCCTTTGCCAGTGGTGTCTCGTTATCTCGTCCGGATTTGCACGTTTTTGTGTTTGGTGGTGATGGAGATGCGTTTTCCATCGGCGGTAATCATGTTAACCATACCGCACGGAAAAACATCAAGATGACCTATGTCGTCATGGACAACTTTGTTTATGGACTCACCAAAAAACAGACGAGTCCAACCTCGCCGATCGGTTTTAAAAGCAAAACGGACGTGTGGGGATCGATGGATCAACCGATCAACCCCATGAAGCAACTGATCGCAGCAGGTGCAACTTTTGTTGCCCGTGCGACAGCGACGAACCCAAACCACTTGCTCAGCATGATGGAGGCAGCGATGGATCATGATGGGTTCAGCGTGATCGAATGCTTGAGCGAGTGCATCGAGTTTTATGAAGGTGCGTTTGATGCAGCAAATCCACGCAAGGGCGGGATTTTCAATACAGTTTCTCCGGAGCACGATGTGACCGACGAACTCGCCGCCTACAAATTAGCTGACACCGCATTTCCTGGGCATTTCGGTGTTTTTTATAAAGTAACCGAGCCCACGAAGAATGCGAACGAAGCCAAGATCAACGCCGGAGCCCGTGAAAAGGTTCAAGGTCAGGCTGATTGGCAAATCCTGCAAAAGAGCTTCTCACGGATGAAGTGATCAGGGAGTATCCGCAACTGGTTTTTATTGATTCCTCGCTCCGTACGTTGCTCTAGGGAAAGCTCCTCCATAAAAAGCCCTCCCAGAGGCATTGCACGCGCAGCTCGACATCAAAGCAGCCAAAGGTCTGGGCGGGCGGGTGCATTTTGATGGACCGGATTTTAATTTGTATTCGCTGCGGCTGCAATCGTGGTTCAATTATTTTTCAACTTTTCATCTCCGAGTTTCCGGAGGTGCTCTTCGCTTGCTCGAAACCGCGTTGTCAGTCATTGTATATCCAACGGTCATTCTTTTTCATGTTCGACCGATCGTCCAATACAGTGCCGGCGCGATCCTTCACGGTCTCGCCAAATAATGAAATCGGGGTGAGTGTAATGTGGAGGTACATAGGAAATAAATTCTTGAGGAGCTTGCAGACATTTTTACGGGAAATCATCTCCCTAGGTAAATCAGGAAATTCTAGGTCACCAACGGCATCAAGGAGTTGCGGCCCGAGATTGGTTTTCGATTGTCAACCCCGCCGACTGATTTAGGCTGATAAGTATGGCTCGAAAAGTTAAAACCGGGACTGAGCACAAAGGGTTGCATGATACCGTTGGCTTGATTTTGATCGCGGCGGCGATGTTGCTCACCTTGTCGCTGTTTACTTACGACCGCAGCGATCTGGAGATCAACTCCATCCCACCCAATCCGCAGGTGCGAAACCTGATTGGTCAAGTGGGTGCATGGCTCGGTTACACCTGTTTTTTTATTTTCGGTGCGGCGGCTTATTTTGTGCCCGCACTGCTCCTTTTTGTAGGGCTGGGGTTCCTCCTCTCATTGTTCAATTACTTGCAAAGAAGATGGCTTTGGTCGGCTACTCTGCTGCTGTCCTGTATGGGGTTATTGGATCTTTACACGCAGCATCTCGGGACACTGACCGAGAGCCTCAACGCGCCTAGTGCGGGAGGTTTGGTCGGGCAATTGATCAATCGCTGGTTCTTTCGAAGTTTTGGCACCACCGGAGCGACGATCCTTTTTCTTACGATTTACGCGGTCAGTTTCCTTTACCTCACCAATTTCAAGCTCGGCGAATGGATACGCGGCCAGTGGGAACGTTTCCTCCTGAGACGAAAAGTCGATCTAGGCGAGGCACTCAATGAGGATGAAGCCTCCCAGATTCTAGACTTGGAAAGACGCAAACGAGGTTTAGAAAAGGAGCAGAAAAAGCTTGAGGGAGGAGTGGAGAAAACCGGCTTAGGCGCGGATCTTAAACCCGTGCCCGAACCCACGATCCGTGATCTAAGCCAGCCACAGGTCAAGTCTGCACGCAAAAATGATCGTCCCTCTGCCGAACCTGAGGAGGTCGTGATCGAGGAAGTTATTTCGGCCGGAGAGATTAAGGCAGCCACCCGCGCAGACATTCTAGGCAAATCTGAAAAATCGGACGTGCCTTGGCGCGAAGATGGAGCCTCGCCGATAAGTGCTCCCGGTAAACCGAAGATTCCTGCCAAACGGCCCAAACCAATTACTGTCGCCTCCGCTCCGATGATCGGCAACTACCAACTGCCGAACAAAGACCTGCTCAACCTTCCTGATCCGACTGTCAAACCGAGTGAGTCCAAGGAAGAGATGATGGCCAACGCACGCCTGATGCAGAACACATTGCAGCAGTTCGATATCGAAGTGCAATTGGGGGACATCACCAAAGGGCCGACAATTACGCGCTATGAACTCCATCCGGCACCGGGTGTGAAACTTGAAAAGATTTCGGCCCTGACCAATAATATTGCTGCCGCCCTCAAAGCCGAACGCCTCAATATTTTGGCACCCATCCCCGGCAAAAGTTCAGTCGGCGTCGAAGTGCCTAACCTTGTCAAAACAAAGGTCATCATGCGGGACCTTCTCGAATCCGAGGAATGGCAAAATACCAAGGCTCAGATTCCCTTAGCATTAGGCAAGGATGTGTACGGTCACCCGATCATCGCCGACCTTGCTGAGATGCCACACATGCTGATTGCGGGAAGCACAGGGTCGGGTAAATCAGTTTGCATCAATTCAATCATCGCCTCGTTGTTATATCGATTTTCACCCGATCAACTGCGGTTCGTCATGATTGATCCCAAGGTCGTCGAGCTGCAGCTCTACAATAGCCTTCCTCATTTAGTTGTGCCCGTGGTGACCGATCCTAAGAAGGTGGTGTTGGCCTTACGTTGGGTGGTGAACGAAATGGAAAAGCGTTACCAGATTTTCGCCAAAGTCGGGGTGCGTAATATCAAATCATTTAACGAACGAGAGAGAAAACCGGTGGAACCTGTGAAACCACCGGTGGAAGACCTGCCACTGTTGGCGAAGAAGGATAAGACGGAACCAAACGCTGATGGATTTGCTGTAGAATTAGACAAGGAGATCATCGTCCCGCGAGACGACGATATCGTGATTCCCGACAAGCTAAGCTATGTCGTGGTGATCATTGATGAGTTGGCTGATCTCATGCTTGTGGCACCTGCAGAAGTAGAAATGGCGATCGCACGCATCACACAAATGGCGCGAGCAGCAGGCATTCATTGCATCGTAGCCACACAACGTCCGAGCGTGGATGTGATCACGGGTGTGATCAAAGCAAACATTCCGGCGCGTATCGCCTTTCAGGTTGCGGCCAAGGTGGACTCACGGACGATTCTCGATTCGATGGGCGCGGACAAATTGCTCGGAAAGGGCGACATGCTTTATTTGCCTCCCGGGTCGCCAAAGCTGACACGTGTCCAAGGCGTCTTGATTACAGACTCTGAAATTCAATCACTCGTTGATTTCATCGGGAAACAAGCCAAACCCAGCTACGAAGTGGAGATCACTCAGCAACTGTCCAAACCCTCGACAGGCACGAGTAGCTTTGATGGAACCCAGGGAGCGGATGAAGACGAGGAGTTGATCAACCAATGTATTGAGGTGATCCGCAGCGAAGGCAAGGCGAGCGTTTCCCTGTTACAGCGACGTTTGCGCCTGGGCTATGGCCGGGCGGCGAGGATCATGGACGAGTTAGAGGATCGCGGCATCGTAGGGCCAAACAAAGGCGCGGAACCAAGGGACATTCTGATCGATTTAGATGCCGGGGTGCCTCCCCGGGATTAGGCTACATTGGCAATTGCGGAACAAGAGAATCCGTTTGTCAAGTGACGGTGCCCACGGCAATATCAAGGGATGCCTACGGTTGCAGAACAGTTGCACACGGCTCGCGAACAGCAGGGGTTCACCGTGCATCAACTGGCAGACGTCACCAAGATCCGGACCGATCACATCCGCGCATTGGAGGAGGGCAACTACCATGTCTTCGCTGCGCCGGTTTACATCCGTGGATTTGTCCGAAGCTGCGCCGGAATATTGAAGATGGATGCCCAGGTGGTTTTGGCCACGCTGGACGAGGAATTATCGAAGATTGAGAAATTCCGAGAACACCCTCGCTTAACAGGGCAAGCCCGAGGTTGGTTGGATTTAATCATGCTCCAACTTTCCAAACTAAACTGGAAAGTCCTCCTCCCCTTGCTTGCAATTAGTATCGGGGTGGTCACCATCATTTTTGTTTACCGCTCCGTGAAGCTGGAGCAGAGCAAGGATCCCCTGCGGAACCTCGGATCGGGTCAATATCAACCCGCTCGTAAACAAACTGGTGAAACGCTGCCGTTACCTCCGGCGAGTCCGGCAAGGCAGCCTTGATCTGCCGCACTCCTACTTCTTCGCGGAGCGACCGCCGGTATTTTTAAAAATCTTTACCTCGCCGTTCCACTGACTCATGGCAAGGTCAGGTCGACCATCTCCATCAAAGTCTGCAGCGATACAAGCCCGCCCATCACCGTCCACTCGTAGGCCCGATTGCTCAGAAGTTTGAGCAACGAAACCACCTCTCCCATCGCCCAGCAGAACCAACCCACGGCCCCCCTGCATCTTCGGCTCCATACCTCGCACTCCGCTGAAATTTTGCGCGAGAGCAACATCCAAGTTTCCGTCCCCGTCGAAGTCAGCGGGAGCCATTCCGAAAACCGGAGCGAACTGAGCCTCCATCGGTAGTATCCTAGCTTCGAACCTGTCTCCGCGATTGAGAAAAAGTGTGGTCTCCAACCAGTTGGCTTCTGTCCTCAACGCCTTGTTGAGATCGGAGCCTAGAACCTGATCAATACCCACAGTCGCTAGGGAACGAAATGTCGGGAACCGTTGCGCGATCTGTGGCCAAAACTGGCTCAGAAAACCCAACCCGTGTTCCGGCACAAACTGTTGAGTCTCAGGATCAAAAAACGCCTCCAAACATTCGGTAGTGCCATCGGAATCAAAGTCACCCGCATAAAGCCGCAAGGTCTGGGTGCGGCGGCTCTGCCAGCGGGTGTTCGATCCCCAATTCGAAGCCATTAAATCCGTCCTTCCATCCCCATCAAAATCACCCGAGATCACCGTATTCCACCAGCCTTTGAACTCACTGAGACCGTAGGAATCTGTCGCCTCCTGAAGTTGGCCTTGGCGATTGAGATACACCCGCACAGGGCCCCATTCCGTCGCAAGAACTAAATCCTGCTTCCCATCGCCATCGATATCAGCCGCCACCCCTCCATTGACAACCTCGCCTATTGCGAGAGCCGAGGGCTTAGAATCCGATGGACGAAAAATGAGGCGAGAACCGAGTGATTTTGGATACGCCCCCGGCACGCTCCCCTCTCCCACGAACACTCCAAAATCCCCGGAAACTAGACAGCTAAGGTTGGTCGCACTGATGGCTAACACAGGGCCAGGCAGCCCTCCATCGCGTTGGAATAATGTTAGATTGACCCCGGTCGGATCGGGTAACCGATAACCTGAGGCACCCACCAAAACATGCGGTTTCCCTTCCCAGACAACTGTAGCGAAGGCGGTGGTTTCCGTTTCGACACTGACAATCTCGTGAGCGTGCCAAGCGACCCCATCCGTTGTAAGTCGCGTGATCTTGCCCACCTGCCCTCCTCCAACCCAGAGTTCGCCTCCTTTGCCGTCCGGTTTGCCAAGCCAGAGTAAAGGTGGACCTCGTGTGCTCAGCTTTCGTGGCAGCAAAGGTTGCCGTGAAAAATCATCAAACACGGCATCCTCAACCGTCAGATTCACGGAGGTGCTCACGTCTGTAAAAAGGGAACTAGGGGGAGATTTGATCGAGACAGGATTAGCCACCGAACCCGCCTCATCAACTTCGTAGCGCGTGTTGGGTTCGATTTTGTCAATCAGGCTCACCTTACCACTGGGCCACCGGACTTCCAAACGACCTAAGGAATCTCCAGCATGGCTCCAGATGGGTGCAGCAGAGAAAACCCGCTCGGCAGCATCACTCGACAAGTAACGCCCTCCTACGGCCATTTCCTGCGTTTGCGCCCGAGAACCGATGGTGAACGTGAGACGCGCACCGATTCCAGCCACATTCGGAGCCATCCCTTTGAGCCGGACTGCGATTCGTGGAGCATCAGTTTCATTACGATAAATCAGCGGCGGCGCGTTCAAGCAGGACACGACAACGTCCAAGTCACCATCTCCATCAAAATCGGCGAAACTCATACCGTGCGAGACCTGTGTGGAATTAAACCCCCACTCTTTTCCGCGCTCGGTAAATTTTAGATTTCCACCATTTTTAAAAGCTAGATTCGGAGTCAGCAACGGGGGATAAGCGAGTAGATTGGTTCGAGAGAGAGACGAAGTCTGGGTGCCCTTGGCTTTCAACTGATTGCTGACATCCTTATTCTCAGTATCAAAACCGTGTCCGTTCGCCACAAGCACATCCTCGTAACCATCAAGGTCGATATCCAAGAACGCGACACACCAAGTCCAATCTGTGGCCGCAAGACCAGCGAACTCAGCAATCTCGGCGTAGGTCCCGTCGCCTCGATTCAGGAAAAGGGTATTCTGACGAATCTGTGGTCGCGTCTCCCACTCTCCCGGGATGGTCGTCTCCGTTGCAGGTTCGCTCTGTTGCATTTCTGAGGCGTGACTGCGCCGCTTCATGTCTGCCACCAGAATATCCATGAACCCATCGCGATTCACATCCGCCACATCAATGGACATCGAAAAATGGCTCAAAGCCCGCAGTGCTTTCTCAGACATCGGCGCGAAGTGACCTTGGCCATCGTTCAACCAGATTCGGTCGGGTGTTTGAAAATCGTTGCACACATAAATATCGGGGCGACCGTCTCCATTGAGATCTCGGATGGCGACCGATAATCCCATATCCCAAGGCACGACACTCAAGGGTTTGCCATCGGTTCCAAGAAATAATCCGGCTTTCCAGGATTCAATCGAGAACTCGCCTCGGCCCGTGTTCAGCGCGACAGAATCCGGTTCGCCAAACTCGATAAGTTTTCCGGCGATAATCTTGACACGGTTCGCCCAACGGCCCGTGACAACCTCCTTACCGTTCACCGTCCTCGTCGCCAACGAGATACCCGAACGGATGGTATTTTCTCCGTAATTGGCGACATACAAATCGAGCCAACCATCCCCATTTAAATCCCCAGCCGCCATACCGGTGCTGCCTAATCGCCAGGAAAGCCCCACCTGCGGGGCGACATTAGTGAACCGACCACCACCCAGATTTAAAAAACAGGCGTTGGATCCACCGCAACTCATCACGATTAAGTCGAGTTTGGCATCCCCATTCCAATCAACGAACATCGCACCGGTGGCTGCTAGATTGGTGGTGGTCACACCAGCGGCTACGGTGACGTTCGTAAATCGCCACCCTCCCAGATTTCGATACAGCTCAGAGCGACCCTCTAGGCTCGAGAAAAAAAGATCAGGTAGCCCGTCGCCGTCAAAATCTCCGCTCGCCACCCCTGCTCCATTCAGGAGGTTGTTGTTATCGAGCATTTTTGCCACTGACAGGCGGTTGGTAAACATCAACCCGAGGACGTGATTCGAAAGTTGAGTGAAACCGCTGCGCCCCGTGGTCTGAGGAGCGAGTTTTATTTGACGAAACCCTTGGCCTGTTTTCCATTCCTGGCTGCTTACGGTGCCGGTCGCGCTAAAAAGACACAGGGTCACCCAGACTAAAAAGCGGGTGCGAATCCAATCTCGTTGCGCGACGTTGGTCATGGCACTTGCGACACCGTGATTTCGCGGGCACCGGCAGGAATCGCCACCCGCTGTTTTCCAGTGCCCCAAGGCCACTCCACCTCCAACTGTTGAGCACCTTCCAAACTCATGATTTGAATGGCAGCATCCACCGACCAATAACCTCCACCCATCCGCACCTCGTGCAACGGTCCGTATTGTCCACCGGCGGTGATGAGGCGTAATTTAGCTCCTACTCCCAGTGGATTGCTCGGAGGTCCCT